>CACXED010000175.1 GCA_902766575.1 uncultured Ruminococcus sp.
GCGAAATCCTTCTCAAAGCTCGATGAAAAGAGCATAGACGCGGTTTTCGACGCGATGGACGCTGACTCAAAGGAGGAGCCCGATGAAGCCCGAATGTCTTAGAATACGCGGACTCAAGGTCGTTTTCCACAGCGCCGAGGGCTTCATAAAGGCGGTCGAGGGAGTCGACCTCGACGTCCGGGAGGGCGAGTGCGTCGCTATCGTCGGCGAGAGCGGCTGCGGAAAATCCGTGACCGGACTTTCGATGATGCGGCTGCTGTCGTCCCCGCCGGCTATCTGGCGCGCGGACGAGCTGTCCTACACAACCCGCGACGGAGAGCTGATCGACGTCAGAAACGCTCCGGAGTCAAGGCTCGAAGCTCTGCGCGGAGACGAGATTTCGATGATCTATCAGGATCCCTCGTCGGCGCTGAATCCGGTCATGTCGATCGGCGCGCAGATCGAGGAAATCTACAAATATCACACCAAGCTGTCGAAAAAGGAGGCTCGAGCCGCCGGGATCGAGATGCTGAGGCGCGTCGGTATCCCTGCGCCCGAAAAACGCTGGGAGCAGTTCCCGCACGAGCTTTCGGGCGGAATGAAGCAGCGCGTTCTGATCGCGATGGCGATGGCTCTGAAGCCAAAGCTGCTGATCGCCGACGAGCCGACTACCGCCCTCGATGTGACGATTCAGGCGCAGATACTCTCGCTGCTCTCGGATCTCTGCAAAAAGGAGGGAACGGCGCTCGTCATGATTACTCACGATCTTGGCGTCGTGCGCTCGGTCGCCGATCGGGTCTACGTCATGTACTGCGGCAAGATCATGGAGCAGGGAAGCTGCTCTGAGATCCTCGACCGCCCGCTGCACCCTTACACGAAAGGTCTGATCGCGTCTATCCCGGCGCTCGGCGAGCGCATGAAGCGCTTCTGCCAGATTCCCGGAAACGTCCCGAATCCCGCAGCAAAGCCGAACGGCTGCTATTTCTGCAATCGCTGCTCAGCCGCGTCGGATATCTGCCGCGAGAGGATGCCGGCGCTCAGAGAAGCTCCCGATGATCCGGAGCACAGATTCAGATGCCATAATGCCGGAGGTTCGGAGAATGAGTGAAATAATCGTAAAAGCAAGCGACCTCTGCGTCGATTTTGACATCAGAAGCCGGGCTTTCGGAAAGCCTGACCGCCTGAGCGCGGTTCGGAACGCGAATTTTGAGATCCGCCGGGGAGAGACCTTCGGGCTCGTCGGCGAGAGCGGCTGCGGAAAATCCACGCTCGCCGGAGCGCTGGCGCATTTTGTCCCGATAAGCTCGGGAGAGCTTGAGCTGAACGGCGTCAGGCTCACCAAGAACAGCCCGAAAGCCGACTGGAATAAGGCCCGCCATGGAGTTCAGATGATATTTCAGGACCCCTTCGGCTCGCTCAATCCGCGCTTTCAGGTCTGGCAGCTGATATCCGAGCCGATGCTTCTTGCCGGTGAGGACGACGAAAAGCTGCTCTACGAGCGCGCTGTCGAGCTGCTCGGTCTCGTCGGTCTGTCCGAGAAGGACGCCGGGAGAAATATCTTCGAGTTCAGCGGCGGTCAGCGCCAGAGGATCGCTATAGCCCGCGCGCTGTCGGTGAATCCCGAGTTCATAATCTGCGACGAGCCAACCTCGGCGCTCGATGTGTCGGTTCACTCGCAGATCTGCAATCTGCTGCTCGATCTGCAGGAGAAATACTCGCTGACCTACCTGTTCATAACGCACAATCTCGCGCTGGTGAGACATCTGACCGACCGGATGGCGGTTATGTATATGGGTCAGATAGTCGAGACAGGCAGCACCGACGAGATCTTCGACTCCTATGCAAAGGACGGCGGAGAGTCGCTCCATCCCTACACCCGGGCGCTGCTGTCGGCTATCCCCGAGGTCTATCCGACTCCGGGACGCGAGCGGATCATCCTCGAGGGCGAGGTATCAAGCCCGATCAACGCCGGAGACAGCTGTCGGTTCGCTCCGCGCTGCCGCTATTGCCGTGAGGAATGTAAATCGGCGCCGATCGCGGGCAGGGAAATCGGAAAGGATCATGTCACCTGCTGTCCCTACTTTGGCTGAGAAAAAGACGCCGGGCGCGAGCCTCGCGTCTTTTTTTGATGCCATAGATCATGATATTTATAGAGCAATGCTAAATAATTTGGTTAAATGAATAAAAAACCATACAACTAAGTAAAACTGACCATTGCTTTGCGACTTTTTTTATATTATAATACATATGTAAGTATAATCAATTGCGCATGAAAATAAATTGGAGAAATTAAATGAAGATACTGCTTCTGAGCTGTGACACCGGATGCGGTCATACCAGCGCCGCTCAGGCTGTCGCGGAAGCTCTCGACCGGAGAGGGATCGAAAATCAGCTCGTCGATCCGCTGAGTCTCGGCGGGAATAGAGCAGGGAAGATCGCGTCGTCGGTCTATACGACTATACTGCGTCGCGCTCCCGGGCTTTTCGGAGCGCTCTACCGCATCGGAGATATCTACAGCTCGTCAAAGCTCCCGTCGCCGATATATTACGCAAATTCGCTCTACGCCGACCGGCTGCTCGATTTTATAGAGGAGAACAGCTTCGACCGTGTCGTCTGCACGCATCTGTTTCCGATGGAAGCCGTGACGGCGCTTAAAAAGCGGGGCAAGTGCGATATCCCCTGCTTCGGAGTGCTGACCGATTACACCTGCATACCGTTTTTTGAGGACACTCGGCTCGACGGCTATTTTATCCCGCATGAGGATCTCAGACGCGAGATCGTTGCCCGCGGTCTGCCCGACAGCCGGATATTCAGCACCGGAATCCCGGTGAGCCGATGCTTTGCGCTGCGACGCAAAAGATCGGCGGTGAGGAGCTTCCTCTCGATACCCGAGGACGAGGAGATGCTGCTCGTGATGAGCGGCGGAGTCGGCTGCGGGGATATCATCGGGCTCTGCGGGGAGATTGTCGAGCGCGGAGCCGGAAGAAACTTCCGGGCATATATTCTGACCGGGCACAACTCCGATATGAGGGAAGAACTCGAAAGGCGCTTCGGCAGCTCGGGGAAGATAGTCGCGCTGCCGTTTACAAAGCACGTCAATATCCTGATGAACGCCGCCGACGTGATGATCTCAAAGCCGGGCGGACTTTCGAGCACCGAGGCTGCGGTCGCCCGGATACCTCTGGTGCAGCAGCTGACCTACGCCGCCTGCGAAGCGAAAAACCTCGAGTTCTTTGCTTCTCACGGAATGGCGCTTAAGGCGGAGGACACAGGGTCGGCGGTCGAAAAGGCATTCGGTCTCATCGACGACCCGAGCGCTTCGGCTCAAATGCGGGAGCGGCAGCGGCTCAACATCGCGCCCGACGCCGCGGACAGGATAGCTGACATTATTCTGACTGAATTTTAATTCACTGAAAGGTATGGTCAATATGCTTAGACCCGAGAATTTAAGATGGCTGACTCTGATTGTATTCGGCTTTATTTCGGGAGGCGTTATGTACAGCCGCTTTCTGCCGAGGCTGTTTCTGAAAAAGGATATCTG
The DNA here is from genome assembly GCA_902766575.1 of uncultured Ruminococcus sp. Taxonomy (GTDB): domain Bacteria; phylum Bacillota; class Clostridia; order Oscillospirales; family CAG-272; genus Flemingiibacterium. The sequence continues at coordinate 3,521 of CACXED010000175.1, forward strand.
CGAGCTCAGCCCGGACAAAAATCCCGGCTCGGCGAACGTATTTGTCAACTGCGGAGTTCCGATGGGGATACTCTGCCTGTTTCTCGATATGTTCAAGGGCTTTCTTCCGGTCTTTATCGCGGTGATGACGCTTGACATACACGATATTCGATTCGCGGCGCTGATGGCTGCGTCGGTGCTGGGACACGCGGTCGCGCCGTTTGATCACTTCCGCGGCGGAAAGTGCATAGCTACCGCCTTTGGCGAGATGATAGCCCTGCTTCCGGTTTCGAGGATAGGGCTCGGGCTCGCCGGGCTGTACATATTCTTCTCGACCGTCTGGAAGATAAATCCGAACCGGGTCAGGAGCATTGTCGTGTTCGGACTGTTCGGGCTGGGCAGCGGAGTCTGGTTCTGGCTGCAGAAGGAGCCGGCGATGCTTATCGGATGTCTCTGTATATCCGCAACGGCGATACTGAAGCACTCAAGGTGGCTGACCGCGCTCTCCGAAAAGACCGCCAAGGCTGAAGCCGAAAAAAGGGCTGAAAGCCTGTAATGATATCTGACGGCAAAAGTTACCGGCTCTCCGAATATCGGAGAGCCGGCATCTTTTTATTCGAACGATTCGAGCAGGTCGTCAAGCAGACCTAAATACTGGGATTTAAGCGACGCCAACTTTGACGAGAAGCTGTTGTCCTTGTTGTAAATGCACTCGCGGAAAACGGTTATCGGCGACGCGCCGGTGAAGCAGTTCGCATAGATGTAGCCGAAGTCGTATCTCGCGTCGGAGAGGATTATATCGAGCATTTCGCGGGATTCCTCGTCGCGGACGTATTTCGTTCCGAGCGCCTTTTCATAGAACGCGGGGATGACCTGCTTGTAGCTCTCGGCGGCAAGAGCTTCGGTGATCGTTCCGGCAAATTCGGCGTCGACGGTGATCGGCATCAGGAAAACGTCGGTGCGGTCGAGATAGAAGGACGAATAGCCCGCCTGCTCCTTGTCCCACTTCGGATAGGGAATGATGCCGAAATCGGCGACCATCTCGCGGAGATTTCCGGCGTATCCGATCCACGAGGTCATAAAGAGCGCCTTGTTCTCGCCGAAATCGGTCTCCTTGGGCAGAGCAAATTTAGCGTCTCTGCAGAGATAAGCGTCGCCGCTCTCGTTGATGAAGCGGTAGACCTTGTCAAAGACGTCATAGAACTTTTCGGACTCGTTGAACTGGTTCGGTATTCCGTCGTCGTCGCGGGAGACTGTCGTGATGTCCGAGGCGTAAATGAACGGAATCGTGTGAGTGTACATATTGCAGGCAAAGCCCCAGCGGTCGTTCGTGTCCATA
>CACXED010000176.1 GCA_902766575.1 uncultured Ruminococcus sp.
CAGCGGCGAGCATATACTTCTCTCCGGCGGGGATGTCGACCAGCACGATGTGCGAGTCGGCGAGAGCGGGGAAGGTGAAGATGTCGCGCGAGATGGCGCGGGTGAAGTTAAAGCTGCCCGCTCCGATTATGACAATTTTTTTCATGGCTTGAACCCTTTCGTTACAAATTTTTATATACGAAAATTATACTACATGAGCCGCTCTTTTGCAATAGATTTTCTTGCCAAAAATTTTTGTTTTATTGACATTGCGGAGGATTTATGATATAATTATTTTCAAGATAAAAGGTTTGAAAATATTTTTCGGTTAAGACTGCTTTGAAAACAGCGGTCGCTGACCGTATTCAGCAGCATAAACGATCCGTAAGGTTCAGAAAGGATGCTTTTGCCTGCAAAAGCTATAGTCGCATTTATGGCTTATTTCGATAGATATAATGAAAATATTTATATGAATTTTTTCAATAACGACCGGAAGGGTTATATAACGCAGCTCGGGCGGGTAGTGCCGCTCCCGGGCTATGGCTTCAGCAAGCGGAGACTGTCGCGGCATCTTTTTGACTATATTGTCTCGGGCAAAGGCTATGTTGAGGTCGACGGAATACGCGAGGAGGTCTCGGAGGGCGATCTTGTCTTTATCCGCAAGGGCGTCATCGCGGCATACGGCACCGACGATGACGACCCTTATGAAAAATACTGGATCGGCGCGGGCGGACCGGCAATCGACGCGCTGATCGACTGCTATCTCGGCGACAAAGCAATGACGATCCGCCACGGCTTTGACCCGGAGCCGTTTATTCGGCTCAAGAGCATCGTCGCGTCGCCGTCCTACGACGAAAAGCGAATCATGTATGTACTGCTCGAGCTGATACTCGAGCTCGCCGATCTGCCCGATCAGGGCGCCCCGGCTTCGAACAAGCGGCTGGAGCTGGCGTCAAAGGTGAGAAAATATATCGACGACCGGGTGACAGAGCGGATTTCACTCGACGAAATAGCTGAGCATTTCCACATCTCCAAGCGCCATATGCTCCGCGTTTTCAAGGAGGAGTTCGGAGTCACGCCCGGAGCCTATCACAGCGAGATCCGGCTGATCGCCGCGTCGAGATATCTCTCGGATACGAGCTTCAGCATCGGCGAGATAGCGCTGATGCTCGGCTATTCCGATCAGAGCTTTTTCTCGACGGCGTTCAGGAAAAAATTCGGAATTTATCCCACAGCCTACCGCCGCGACGCTCAGTCGACTGGAATTATCCCTCCGAGCCCGAAAGAGTAGATCAGACAGCGGCCGACCGGCTTTGACGCGATCAGGGCGAGCGCCTTTTTGTAGTAGCCGAGCTGGAGCCTGTGCCGCTCGAGCAGCATTTTTTCGGCTTCGGCGCGGGACATTTCGCGCGGGATGTAGTCGGTCTTGTAGTCGAGCAGAGTCAGACTGCCGTCCGGATTTGTGAAAAAGCAGTCGATAACGCCCTGTACGAGTATCGACTCGCCCGAGAGCTCGTTTTTCAGTTCCTCATCCGACGTGAAATCAGCGGCAGGGAGCTTGACGTTGAAACGATGCTCGCGACGGACGTCGCCCGAAGCGCAGAGCTCGGCGAAGATATTGCTTTCAAAAAAGCGCACGAGCTGTCTCTGATTTACAAGCGAAGCGGCTCGCGGCGACAGGTAGCGCTCCTCTCCGAGCCGGGCGCACTCGTCGGCGACGAGCTTTTCGAGTCTGCTCTTATCCCGTCCGCTCTCAGACATAAGGGCTTTGAACCGTGAAAAATCGCAGAACTGCATGAAACAGTGAGTCGCGGTTCCGCGCTCGGCGGGAGAAGCGGTCTCGGCAGGGGCGTCCTGCATGAAAAGCGGAACCTTGGCGGTGATCTTTGGCAGCTCGTCCGGCTCGAGCTTTGCGGCGTCGGCGTCGAGGACGGTCGGATAAAGCTCCGAGACCGACAGCTTTGCCGGGAGCTTTGTCAGAAATTGCCTCGGATAGACAAAATCAAAGCGTTCGCGCACCAGACGGTCGAGCTCGGCGTCGGTTTCGGCCGTCGGTTCGGGCGTTTTTTTGATGCTGTCGGCAGTCGGGCTGACATTCTCCGGGAAGATCACCAGGTACGGACGGGACTCTGAGCGCAGCTCGTGAGCCTCGACAGCGGTCAGGATCCATTTGATATAGCCGCCGTTCTGCAGAATCACGCTCCGCGAGAGCCGTTTGGCGTCGGAATAGCATTTGTCGGAAAAGCTCCCGGGATCATTAACCTTGGCGGTGATATAGAGCCGTTCGCGGGCTCTGGTCATCGCGACGTAGAGCACGCGCATTTCCTCCTCGAGCTGGGAGTCAGCCAGCTTTTTGACTATCGCCTGTCTGACCGGTGTGTCGAACCGGGCGAAGCCGGTGGAATCGGGCAGCTTCATCGCTACTCCGAGACTCCGTGCCGCGACGAGGTTAGCCTTTGTATCCTTGTCGTTGAACTGCTTTCCGCAGCCGCAGAGAAATACCACCGGGAACTCGAGTCCCTTTGACTGATGTATCGTCATCAGCTTTACGGTCTTGCTCGCCTCGGAGAAGATCTTTGCCGGTTCGAGTTTGGTCTTGTCGGCGATAATGTCGTTGATATATCGTATGAAATTGTAAAGTCCCCTGAAGGATGAGCCCTCAAAGCGCCGCGCGTATTCGTAGAGCAGGGTAAGATTCGCCCGGCGGACATTTCCTCCCTCACCGCCGTAGACGAGCGCCGGAAGATCGGTGTCGGTGTAGAGATACCAGATCAGCCGGTCGACCGGCAGCTCCTCTGCCTTGCGCTGATAGCGACGCAGGGTCTCGAGGAAATCGCTGCCTTTTTTGAAATCATTGTCAGCTGTGTAGGCTTTCAGCGCGTCGAACAGGCAGCCGTCCTTTGAGTGACGTCTGATCAGCGTCAGCTCGTCGAGCGTGAAGCCGAACAGCGGACTTTTCAGCAGCCCGGCAAGGTAGATGTCCCGGTGCGGATCGTCTATTACGTTGAGCAGACAGAGCGCGAGCAGAACCTCGGCGTTCTCAAAGAAATCGCCGCCGGCATTGTTGTAGAGCGGTATCGAGTGCTTCTCAAAAACGCTCCGGAACTCCTCCGCCTGAGCGGCGGCGCTGCGCACAAGGATCGCTATATCCGAGAGCTCAATCGGCTCGCCGTTGTTCTTGACGCCCGACGCCAGCAGCTTTTCGATCTCCGACGCGACGTATTCAGCCTCAGACCCCGCGTCCTCGTCGTCCTCGTTCTCCTTGGGCAGGAGCGCTATCGTCACCGGCTCGGCTGAGTCGACGCCCGACTTTGAGTAAACGAGATCGTCCTCGGGATAATAGGGCAGCGCTCCGGTCGCGTTTGTGAAAATACAGCCCGAGACAAGATTTGCAAACTCGATTATATTTTTGTCGCAGCGGAAATTGTTCGAGAGGAAGACAGTCTTTCCGGTCTCGCCGTCCTGACCGAAGCGTCCGCGGTAGGACTCGAAAATCTCCGGCTCGGCGCCGCGGAAGCTGTAGATCGACTGCTTCACATCGCCGACCATAAAGCGGTTCGAGCTTGAGATAGCCGAAAATATCGCGTCCTGGAGCGAGTTCACGTCCTGATACTCGTCGATGAATATCTCGTCGAAGTTCGAGGAAACAGCCTTTGCAAGCTCCGACGGCTTTCCGCCTTCTGTCAGCAGACCGCAGGCTAAGCGCTCGAGGTCGGTAAAGTCGACGATATTGCGTCTCCGCTTTTCAGCCGTGAAGCTCGAGTCGAAAAGCTCCAGCAGCTTGGCGATCCTTCTCAGCATCGCGGCGGTCGCCGTCTGATCCTTTGAAATCTGCTCCGGAGTCAGCGAGAAAAATTTCGCCGACAGGTCGGAGAGCTTCTTTTTCAGCACATCGCGGAGCGCTTTCGCGCTGATTATCTCGTCGTCGAGCTCTCCGCGGTATGTTCCGAGCCGCGGAGGAGAGTAGGAGTCAAAATGCGCTTTCAGCTTACTGTAATCTCGTTTTGTACATATCTCGCCGATGCCGCGGATGAACTCCACGTCGTATGAAAACGCGGGGAAATATGCTTTTTTCAGCTTCTCATCTGCCTCAAGCGACGGCAGTATGTCCACGAGGCTGTCGAGATAGCTCCGTGTCGAATCGTACACAAGCGACGTCATCTGCTGACCGCAGCGGCTCAAACCGAAATCACGGGTCGAATCGGCTTCAAGCTCGTCGGCGAAGCTCGTGATGAAGCCGATACCCTCGCGATAGGAGCTGAGATCCTCGTAAAGCCCGAGGAAAATGTCCTCGAGCGCCGCGTCGCCCTTGGTTCCGGTCAGACAGTCGGCAAGCGAGTCAAAGCCCTCGATCCTGCCGCCGTAGCAGTCCTCGATCAGTTCGTTCATCAGACTCCGGCGGAGCAGCTTGATCTCGGCTTCGTCGGCAACTCTGAAGTCGGCGGTCAGTCCGGCCGCGGTGAAATTCTCGCGCAGCAGATCGAGACAGAAGCTGTGGATCGTGCAGATCTTCGCGCGGTCGAGCTGCATGAGCTGACGCGAG
>CACXED010000177.1 GCA_902766575.1 uncultured Ruminococcus sp.
GGAGAAGGCATCAGAAAAGCATCGGTGCAGCACATCTGCATCTCCGTCCATATCATAGTGAAGCCTATGTCAGAATAGCTTTTCATCGGCTCTGTCTCCTTTCGTTTAACTTACCTTCCGAGTAGGTTGGTATTATTATAGCACGTTAAAGCGCGCTTGTCAAGGGGTTTTGGAAAAATTTTTTTGACTATTTTTTCCGGGCAGCAGGAGCGAGCTCACATCCCGCCCGAAACGATCCGGCAGTACTCGTTCGACGTGAGCTTGTAGACTATCGCGTAGAACAGCGCGAACACCGCAAAGGCGCAGAGCGTCACCATCGCCACGAGCGGCAGATCGTTCAGCGCGAACAGCTTCAGCATCCGCCAGATAAACGGGAACGCAAAGCCCATATGCACTCCGGCGAGGACGAGCGGCGCGGCGAATACCGTCAGCATCTGCGAATTGACGCTCTTTCGGATATCCCGGTCGGTCATGCCGATCTTCTGCATGATCGCGAATCTCGGGCGATCCTCAAAGCCCTCGCAGAGCTGCTTGTAGTAGATCATCAGCACCGCGGCCGTGATAAAGACTATGCTCAGTATCACGCCGATGAAGAACAGCCCGCCGTAGACGCCGTAGAAATCGGCGCGGAATACAGCCTGACGGTCGCACCGGCAGCGCTCCCAGCTTCCCTCAAACGCGTCGGGAAACGCGTCGGCTATCAGCTGCTCGGTCTCGTCGCCGCAGTCGAGGTCGAAATCGCAGCTCCAGCGCGGGTAGAGTATCATATCCTCTCCGAGCATCTCCGCGGTCTCCATGAAGTCTCCGAGCACGATGTACACGGACGATACCGCGTCTGCGGAGGAATCTCCCGCGCCGAACAGCTCGGCTTCTCCGGCGACGCTGAACTCAAGCCCGCCGACTCTGAGGCTGCCGCTTTCGAAGCCTGTCCCGGGCGCGGCGACGAGAGCTTCGTCGGCATCGAGCGTGACGTCCTGTCCGGTCAGCGCACGGTAGTCCGAAAGCGGCAGAAAGACCGCCTGAACATACTCACCCGGCTGACTGTTTTCTCCCCTGTCGCCGATGATAAGCTCGCCGCCGCTGCATATCCCGGCGAGAGTGAAGCTGCGGTAATCAATGATATTGCTCCTCTTGGCTCCGTGGCTTGCGACGGTCTTTTCGACCGAGTTTCTGAGCGCTTCGATATTCGCGTCGCCGAGCCCCTCGGCGTTTGCGAACATCACGTTCAGGTTGAGCTCGCGGGGATAGCGGTTTCTGAGCGAGTCCTCCGCGCCGATGTAAAGGCTCAGCGAGGAGCTGACCATCACGAGCACCATCGTGCTCAGTATGCAGATCGACGCGAGCCCGGCTCCGTTGCGCTTCATGCGGTAGGTCATCGACGCGACCGGGACGAAGTGCTCCTTTTTGTAGTAATAGCCCTTGTTTTTCTGCAGCATCCGGCAGAGCGTCACCGACCCGGCGGTCATCAGCAGATAGGTTCCGACGATAACCATTATCACCGCGATGAAGAAGTAAAAAATCGCGTCGATAGGGCTTGTTATCGCCACGGCGAGATAGTAGGCTCCGCCGAGCAGCAGCGCTCCGATCAGCGCGAACAGGAAATTGCCGCGCGGAGGCTTTTCGCCGACATTCTCGCTTTTCAGCAGCTCAAGCGGTCTCGCGCCGCCGACTCTGAAAATCGAGTTGACAAAGAGCAGCGCGAATATCACCGAGAAGATCCCCAGCGTGTCAAGCACCGCCTTTGACGAGAATCTGAAGCTGTAGTCGGTCTCCATCCTGACCGTCCGGAGCAGTCCCAGCTCGGCGAGCTTTGAGAACGCGATCCCGAGCCCCAGTCCGAACGCCAGTCCGGCTATCGCGACGAGAAGCGACTCGCAGGCGGTCACTCTCGCGATGCCGCGCTTATCCATGCCGAGGATATTGTAGAGTCCGAACTCGCGTCTGCGTCTGCGCATCAGAAAGGAGCTTGTGTAGAACAGGAAGATCAGCGCGAAAACGGCTATCACCCATTTTCCGAGGGCGAGGATCATTCTCACGTTCTCGCCGCCTGCGGTGTGGTTCAGCAGCTCGCAGTCGGAAAGCGACGCGAGGATATAGAACATCATGACCATTCCGACCGTGGTCAGAATATAGGGAAAATAAAGTCTCCGGTTCTTCGAGACGCCGAGCAGCGCGAGTCTCGGGTAAAAGCCGAGCTTCATCTCGCCTCACCTCCCGACTGGAGCATGGTCAGCGTGTCGGTTATGCGCTGATAGAGCTGCTCGTTGGTGCAGTCGCCGCGGTAGAGCTGATGATAGACCTCGCCGTCGCGGATAAAGAGCACCCGTCCGGCGTTGCTCGCCGCCTTGACCGAGTGCGTGACCATCAGTATCGTCTGCCCGGAGCGGTTGATCTGCCCGAAAAGCCGCAGAAGCTCGTCGGTAGACCTTGAGTCGAGCGCTCCGGTCGGCTCGTCGGCGAGGATCAGCTTCGGGTCGGTGATGAGCGCTCGTGCGACCGCCGCGCGCTGCTTCTGACCGCCCGAGACCTCGTAGGGATATTTTTTCAGGATATCGGTGATGCCGAGCTTCCCGGCGATCGGCTCGAGCCTTTCGCGCATTTCGGGATAGCCCTTTCCGGCGAGGACGAGGGGCAGATAGATATTGTCCTCCAGCGAGAAGGTGTCGAGCAGGTTGAACTCCTGAAAGACGAAGCCGAGATTGTCGCGCCTGAACGCCGCAAGTTCTCGCTCCCTTATTTTCGAGCAGTCCTGCCCGTCGAGCAGCACGCTCCCGGCGGTCGGACGGTCGAGGGATGCGAGGATGTTCAGCAGCGTCGTCTTTCCCGAGCCCGACTCGCCCATTATCGCGACGTATTCGCCCTGCTCGACGTCAAAGCTGACGTCCCTCAGCGCCTCGACCTTGTTCCCGCCGAGCCGGGTTGTGTAGATTTTCTGAAGATGTGCGACCTTAAGTAAGCTCATTACAAAAATTCCTTTTCCGCGGCGGAATGACCGACCGCTGTGATGATGTAAATATTATACACCTCTCTGCCGGGCGATTCCATAGCTTTGTCTTACGATACGCCGCCCGGAGCTTACATTTTTGTCACAATTATTCCGATGCTCACTCAAAGCGCCGCTCCGAGCCGTCAAAGGTCAGCCTGACCGCCGTTCCGCGTCCGACCTCCGAGCTTATCGAGACGCCGCAGCCGAGGTTGCCGCAGACCCTTTTGCAGAGCCAGAGCCCGAGCCCGCTCGAGCTTTGCCCGCTCCTGCCGTTGCAGCCGGTGTAGCCGCGCTCAAAGACTCGCGGGATATCCTCGGGCGCGATGCCGATACCGGTGTCGCGTATGACGAGCGAAAAGGTCGGCGGCGATTCCTCGGCAAGGATCGCGACGCTGCCGCGCTGCGTGTACTTGAGCGCGTTGGAGAGCAGCTGCTCTATGACGAAGCCGAGCCACTTCCCGTCGGTCGTGACGCGCTTTCCGGACGGCGTGTAGTCGAGCCTGATCCCGCGCCCGATGAACTGCGCGGCGAATTTTCTGACCGAGCGTTTCACGATGTCGTCAAGGCTCTGCTCGCAGAAAACATAGTCGGTCGACTCGGAGTCGAGCCGCAGATAGGTCAGCGCCATGTCGACGTACTGCTCGATGCGGAAAAGATCGTCCGAAAGGCTCCGGGCGACAGGGCTGTCCTCGCGCTCGAGGGTCAGGCGCATGGAGGCGATCGGCAGCTTGATCTGATGAACCCAGCGGGTGTAGTAGTCGGTCATATCCGACTCCCGGGCGAGGGCTTCGGTGCGCAGAGCGGAGAGCTTTTCCGAAAGCGCGGAGATTATCTCCCGGTAGTCCCGGTCGTCCTGAGAATCGAAGCGTCTGAGAAGCTCGCAGAGGCCGTCGGGCAGGCTCGCAAGCTCAAGGAGCGCCCGGTGCTTCCGGTAAGCTCTGACCGCGTCGAAAGCCGTATAGACTGTCAGCGCTGCGGCACAGAGCAGCGCCGGATAGACCGCCGCTCCGACCGGAATTTTGTAGAGCGCGAACACCGCTCCGAATATCCCCGCCGATAACGCGGTCAGCAGAAGCGCCTCGCGCTTTTCGCACAGTCTCGCGAGAAAAAAGCTAAAAAACGCTCTCATTCGATTATATACCCCACTCCGAACCTCGTCGTTATGAAGCCCTCGAGCCCAGCGGCGGAGAGCTTCTTTCTCAGCCGGTTGACGTTGACGGTCAGCGTGTTCTCGTCGACGAAATCGTCGGTCTGCCAGAGCTGCTCCATCAGCTTTTCGCGGCTGACGACCTTTCCGCGGTTCTTCATGAGCAGAAGGAGAATACGGTACTCGTTCTTGGTGAGCTCCAGCGTCGAGCCGCCGACCGTTAGCGTGCCGTCGCCGGTGTTCAGCAGCGCTCCCCGGTGCTCGAGCACCTGCGCGCTCTCCGAAAAGGCGTAGGCGCGTCTGAGCAGAGCCTGTATCTTGGCGACGAGCAGGTCTCCGTCAAAGGGCTTGGCGATGAAGTCGTCAGCGCCCATGTTCATCGCCATTATGATATTTAGGTTGTCCGACGCCGACGAGATGAACATGATCGGCGCCTGCGAGACCTTCCGTATCTCGCCGCACCAGTGGTAGCCGTTGAAAAAGGGCAGCGAGACGTCAAGAAGGACTATATGCGGAGAAAACGCCGCGAACTCGCCGAGGACATTCCCAAAGTCCTCAACTCCGCGAGCCTCTATCCCCCATGAGCCGAGCAGAGCGATTATCGCCCCGGCGATCTTTCTGTCGTCCTCGACGACAAGCGCTTTGTACATTGGATCTCCCCCTGCTTTCAGCTTTTTGCTTCGGATATCAGCCCGCGCAGACGCTCGACATATTCCCCGGTGCGATCGAGCGACAGCTCTCCGTGGCGCATACCGTCGAGGAGCTCAAGCCGGCTTTCCGGGATCATGCCGTGCAGTATCTCAGCCGAGCGGCGGATGCTTTTCGTCTCTTTTGTCCCGGCGAGGATCTCGACCCTCGCGGAGGTCTTTCTCAGTCCCTCGCCCGGAGAATATACGGAGTTCGCCTCGAGGAAAGCGATCATGTCCTCTTTTTCTATCGCCTTTGTGTCGCAGAAATAGTCGCCGAAAAGCTCGGGTCTTATCCCGAGCGACCTTGCCTGGAGCCGCGCGAACCACTCCTTTTTGATAAGCCCATAGCACGAGCCGAACGCCGGTCTTATCATCGCCTTTGTCAGCCTTGACGGAACGACGAGCGCGCTCTCTATTATCGCCGAGCCGCAGATATCCCCGCGCCTTGCGAGCGCCTCTGTCAGTATCTGCCCGCCGAGGGACAGCCCGCCGATAAAGCTGACTCTCCCGCCGAAGCGCTCGCCGATAAAGCCGATGAGCTCGTCGGCGCAGTCCCCGATCGACGTGAAGCTCCGGTCGCTCCCGGCGTGACCGTCGATGATCGGCAGAACGACGTGAAACTCGTCCCGAAGAAGCTCGGCCTCGTCCCGGTAGTTCCACCACGAAAGCCCTCCGCCGTGAAGCAGCATCACGACGTCGCGATTTTCCTTTCCGAACTCGATAAATTCCATCTGATCTTACCTCCAATCATTGTATACAGTATAGCACAGATTTCCGCGCTAATCAATACACAGCTATAAACTTATAGAAGTATAACAGACAAATCGCGCAGCAGTCTCGAAATTTACCAAAGTTGTGCCGTAATTTCATAGCTTTTTCGGAATGGCGTGGATTATAATTATATAAAGCAGGCTGTGTAAATTATCCTGAGCCTATTGCTTTATATCCACTGATGTGGTATAATAAAAATAATCAAGGCTGTACCCCTGTGTGCAGCCAGCCCGAAAGGATATGTGATATATATGGAGACCAACAGAAAATTCGACGTTATCGTCCTCGGCGGAGGCTTCACCGGCTGTGCGGCAGCGATAGCAGCCGCCCGTCAGGGAATGAAGGTGCTGCTGCTCGAGGCGTCGGGATATCTCGGCGGAGCGGCTTCGAACTGCCTCATTTTCCCGTTCATGCGCTACTCTACCACTCTCACCGACAGGGACGGAAACAAGACCCAGCACATACTCAGCCGCGGCATCTTCACCGAGCTCGTCGACGAGCTCAAAAAGCGCGGGAACGGTCACTGCTTCTACGACGAGGATCTCAAGGTCGTTCTCGACGAAAAGACGGTCGGAGCCGGAGTTCAGGTGCTGTTCCACGCGACGCTCTGCGGAGTCTCAAAGAAGGGCGCGCGCATCGAGTCGGTCTCGGTCGCGACCAAGGCGGGCGTGCTGACCTTTGAGGGAACGATGTTCGTCGACGCTACCGGAGACGCCGATCTCACCGCGGCCGCCGGAGTGCCGACTCAGCTCGGACGCGAGAAGGACAATCTCTGCCAGCCGATGACCCTCTGCTTCCGCGTCGCAAACGTCGACAAGAAGACCTTCTTCGCAAACCGCAATATGTGGCAGCCGCTCTACAGGGAATGGCTCGCCGCCGGAAAGTTTTCGAATCCCCGCGAGGATATCCTCGTGTTCGACTACCCGATCGAGGGTATGCTCCACTTCAACACGACCAGAGTCGTAAAGCACAATCCGGTCGACCCCTTTGACGTCACAAAAGCCGAGATGGAAGCCCGCCGTCAGATAATCGAGCTCATGGATTTCTTCAGGGCGAACAATATCCCCGGCATGGAGAGGGCTCAGCTCGTCTACTCCGCTCCGAGCATCGGCGTGCGCGAGAGCCGCATGCTTGTCGGAGAGTATGTGCTCGACGGCGAGACCCTGCTCTCCTGCAAAAAGTTCGACGACGCGATCGCCGCCGGAAACTACGACATCGACATCCACAATCCCGAGGGCAGCGGCACGAGCCATCACTTCTTCGAGGAGGGCACATGGTATACGATTCCGTTCCGCTCGCTGATACCGAAAGCGGCTGACTGCGAGAACCTGCTGGTCGGCGGACGCTGCATCTCGGTCGATCACGAGGCTCAGGCGTCGATACGCATCATGCCTATCTGCTGCACCACCGGAGAGGCTGCCGGAGTGGGAGCTGCCGTCGCGGCAAAGGCGGGAGTGCCGGTTCAGAGGGCTGACGTCGGCGAAATTCAGCGCATCCTGACCGAAAGCGGAGCGTATATCGGGCTCTGATCAAAAAAAATTCAAAAAATCCTGAGAAAAATTCGTTTTAGCTATTGCATTTTTCCCGAGATTGTGTTATACTGTATATGGTAGATTAAGTATAAGGGAGAGTGGGTTTGACAAAGCCCACTCTTAATTTATGTGAATGATATCCCCGATTGGGAACGGAGATTCTATGAAAAACAAAAAATCGGCAAAAAGCATCGTCGCGGAGGTAAAAGAGGCGCTCACTCCGGTGATAAACGGGCTCGGCTACGAGGTCTGGGACGTCGAGTACGTCAAGGAGGGCGCGGAGTATTTCCTGCGCTTTACAATCGACAGCGACGACGGCATCACAATCGACGACTGCGAAAAGGTTCACCGCGCGATAGATCCGCTGCTCGACGAGCTCGACCCCATCGAGGACGCCTATAATCTTCAGGTCTCCTCGCCCGGACTCGAGCGCGACGTTAAGTACGAATGGCACTATGAGGCGCTGATCGGCGAAAAGCTCGAGGTGCGTCTCTTTGCGCCGCTCGAGACCTGTCCCGGGAAAAAGGTATTCACCGGGATACTGAAGTCCTTTGAGGACGGCAAGGTCAGGCTCGAGGACGGCGAAAACGAGTATATCATCCCGTTCGACGCAATTTCAAAGGCTAAGACGGTATTTGATTTCTGAAAACACGAAAGGAATGGTTATAAAAAATGAATTCGGAGTTATTTGAAGCGCTCGGGCTCCTCGAAAAGGAGAAGGGCATTTCGGTCGATTATATGCTCGAAAGAGTCGAGGCGGCGCTGATAAGCGCCTACAAGCGCGACCGGAACGGTCTTGACAACGTCAGGGTCGAGATCGATAAGGATAAGCAGACGATAAGAATGTTCGAGCAGAAGAACATCGTCGAGACCGTGGAGGATCCCGAGACCGAGATCTCGCTTGAGGACGCTCTCAAGGTCAACCGCAAGTATTCGCTCGGCGGCGTCTGCGAGACCGAGCTCAAGCCCAAGAATTTCCGCCGTCTCTCGGCTCAGACCGCAAAGCAGGTGATCATTCAGGGCATCCGCGAGGCTGAGCGCTCGATGATGATCAAGGAGTACGAGAGCAAGAAGGAGGAGATCATCACCGCCATCGTCGACAAGATCGACCCCGACAACGAGGACGTACTCGTCGACACCGGAACAAGCAAGGTCTACCTCAAGAAGAACGAGCAGATCCCCGGCGAAAAGTTCTCGGTGGGCGAGCATATCAAGGTCTTTGTCACCGAGGTCATGAAGGAGTCGGTGCGCGGACCGCTCGTCAACCTGTCGAGAACCGCTCCCGGACTTGTAAAGCGTCTCTTTGAGCTTGAGATCCCCGAGATCCACGACGGCACGGTCGTCATCATGTCGATAACCCGCGAGGCCGGCTCGCGCACCAAGATGGCGGTCATGAGCCGCGATCCCAACGTCGATCCCATCGGCGCCTGCATCGGCAACAAGGGTATGCGCATCCAGCCGATAATCACCGAGCTTCGCGGAGAAAAGATCGACATAATCAAGTACAGCGAGGATCCCGCCGAGTACATCAGCGCCGCGCTTTCTCCCGCAGAGGTCAAGGAGGTCATAATAGACAGCGAGCGCTCCTGCCGGGTCGTCGTCGCCGCAGATCAGCTCTCGCTGGCGATAGGCAAGGAGGGTCAGAACGCCCGGCTTGCCGCGCGGCTCACCGGATATAAGATCGACATCAAGACCAAGTCCGCCCTCGAGGAGGAGGAAGCCGCAAAGCGCGCCTTCATCGACGCCGCCGAGGAAAACTCCGACGCGAACGTCTGACCGACGGCCATGAGATATTCGGGCGGAAGCTACAGAAGCTGTATAAAACGCAAATTTGTCCGGCAGGCGGTCTGAATCGCCAATCGCTTGCCGCCGCCGGACCTTGAACCGGAGGAAAATATATTTTGCAGAACACAAACACGGCAAAGAAAAAGAAGCTCCCCGAGCGCAAATGCCTCGGCTGCGGCGAATCAAAGCCGAAAGCCGAGCTTGCAAGGGTAGTCAGAGCGCCGGACGGCAGCGTCTCGCTCGACCTGACCGGAAAGAAATCCGGCCGCGGCGCGTATGTCTGCCGGGACGTCGAGTGCCTTAAAAGGTGCCGTCGGGCCAAAAGGATAGAGCACAGTCTCGAGGTCGAGATACCAGACGTCGTCTGGGACGCTCTGGAAAAGGAGCTTGCCGGAAATGAGTGACAACATCCAGAAAGAAACAACAGGCGGAGAGGACGGGCTGATACACGTCTTTCGTCCGGGAACCGAGAAGAAGCTGATGTCGCTGCTCGGCTTTGCGGCGAGGGCAGGGAAGCTGATCTGCGGAACCGATCTCTGCCGCGACTCAATAAGGCGCGGGAGCGCGATACTGACGATAGTGGCGTCGGACGCCTCCGCGAACACGAAAAAACGCATAACGGATGCCTGCAGATATTACAAGAGCGATATGTGCGTCGCAATGCAGAAGTCGGCCGAGCTCAGCCATCAGGTGGGCAAAACGGGTGAGATAATGGTCATGTCCGTGACCGATATCCACTTTGCCGACGGCATATCGGCGCTGTTCTACGACAACGGCAAGCAATGACGACTATCACCGTACTGAAAGGATGAACTATAGAATATGGCAGCTAATCAGAAGAAACAGACCCGCATAAGCGAGCTGGCAAAGGATCTCGGAGTAAAGAATAAGGATATACTTGACGTTCTGGCGGAGAACGGCGTCAGCGGCAAGTCCTCCTCCGGAACAATCGACCCGGACGAGTTCAACATCGTCATGAACGAGCTGACGAGCCGCAGCCAGATAAGCGGCATAGAGGATTATATCAACGGCAAGGTGAAGCTCGAGCCTAAGCAGGCTCCGGCTCCCGCCAAGAAACCCGAAGCACCCAAGGCAGAGGCTCCGAAAGCAGAAGCACCGAAGGCAGAGGCTCCGAAGGCAGAAGCTCCCAAGGCAGAAGCTCCGAAAGCAGAAGCTCCGAAGCCCGAAGCTCCCAAGCCTGCGGCACAGAAAAACGATAATCAGCGGACGGCTCCCGATCAGAACCGTCAGCAGAACCGTCCTCAGGGCGATCGCCGGGACGGTCAGCGTCAGGACGGTCAGCGTCAGGATCGTCCGCAGAACGGACGCGACAATCAGCGCTCCGACCGTCCTCAGAACAGCCGCGACGGTCAGCGCTCCGACCGCCCGCAGAATAACCGTGACGGACAGCGTCAGGATCGTCCGCAGAACGGACGCGACAACAATCAGCGCTCCGACCGTCCTCAGGGAGGACGCGACGGACAGCCGCGTCAGGATCGTCCTCAGGGAGGATTCAACCGTGACGGACAGCGCGGTCAGGGAGGAAACAACCGTCCTCAGGGCGGCTTCAGCCGCGATGGCGGACGCGATGGCGGGCGCGACGGCGGCTTCCGCGACAAGGACTCGGGAAGCAATAACGCTCCGCGCAAAAAGGCGGATCCGGTTCACACCTACACCCGCGGCAAGAACGCTCCCAAGCCGGGCGAGAGCCGCGTAGTCGATACCCGTACCTCGACCGTCGACCTCGAAAAGTACGACGAGCGCCTTGAGAACTTCGTTCCCGAATCTGAAAAGGACACCCGCGGAGAGAAGCAGAAGCTCAAGAAGCAGAACAACCGCGACTATCAGTCCCAGCGCGAAAAAGAGCGCGTCGCA
>CACXED010000178.1 GCA_902766575.1 uncultured Ruminococcus sp.
AAGATCTTATCCTTGTACTTCTCGATAGCCGCTGCCGGGTCTGCTCCGCCCGCCTGCGCCCAGTAGGTGTCAAATGTGAGCATGAGATCGGGCGAGGCGTTCATTATGTACTCGAGGAAGAGCTTTCCGTCGGGGCAGCGCTCGAACTCGAACTTGTGGTTGTGGTAGAGGAATTTCTTTCCCGCCTTGGTGATCTTCTCGATTGCAGGCGCGAAATCGTCGGCGAAGCGCTTGAAGCTCTCGATTCCCCACGGCTTGTAGTTGAAGATTCCGCCGAGCCCGATGCCGTCGCAGCCGAACAGCGAGTGCTCCTCGATGACCTTATCGGTCTCCTTGAGGATGCGGTCGCAGGGGGTATGGGTGAGGATGACCTTGAGTCCGGTGTCCTTTACCGCCTTGGCGATAGCCTTGGCGCCGACGTCTCCGATGCCCGAGACCTGAACGTACTTATAGCCGATAGCGGCTATTTTATCCATCGTGCGGGCGAAGTCCTCCTCGTTCTTCATATAGTCGCGAACGGTGTAGAGCTGTGCTCCGAGAATCATTTTTTCTGACATAATTTTCACTCCTTACTGAGTTATGATTACGTATATATTATAGCAGAAAGTCCCTCTTGATGTAAAGGGGTTTTTGCATTTAATATCGGATTTAATCAAATGCCGCGAGATTTGATTGGAATTTTATATTGATTTCACATTTCATTCAATATTTATTCACAGTCTATCCCGATTTTCCGCATCTTTTGCAGACGCGAGCCTTACCGGCGGCGACGGCGTCGGAAACGCTTCCCGACTTTATATTCTTCGACCTCGAAAGGCTCGGGCAGTCGGAACGCAGGTGCCAGACCTCTCCTCCCGCGACCCAGTAGACCGAATCTGCCGCGTCGCTGTTATCCGATGCCGTAACGTGAGGCGATGCCGTTTCTGGTGGTGCCGTTGTTTCAGGTTGAGCCGTCGTCTCCGGTGGAGCGGCAGTCTCGGGCTGAACTGTCGTTTCGGGCTGGATCTCTGTCTCGGGCGGAGCCGATGTTTCGGCATAAGCTGCGGTATCCTCATAAGCCGTTATCTCCTCCGGAACGGAATTTTCGGGCTGAGAGATAGTCTCGGGCGTAAGCTCTGTCTCTGTCTCGTCTGAGACGGCGGAGGTCATAAAGGGAGCCGGAGTAATCGTCAGATCCGCCAGCTCGTGCGTCTCGTCGCAGGCTGTGAGCGCAAAGCTCAGCGCGAGCGCCGCTGTCAGCGCAAATTTTCTTAACGATGACATTTTCTCCGACTCCTTTACGATCGTTTCACCCGCCCGGCAAAGCCGCAGACGGCAATACCGCACGGTCCCCGGCTGACACGTTCGGGATCGTGCGGTATTTTTCGCGGCCGACTGTCAGCCGTATTCAATATTCAGAGCTGATTATTTGGTTCCGAAAAGTCTGTCTCCGGCGTCGCCGAGTCCGGGGATTATATAGGCGTGCTCGTTGAGGTGATCGTCAAGCGCCGCGCAGTAGATATCCACGTCAGGATGATCCTCCTGAACCTTCTTCACTCCCTCGGGAGCCGCGACAAGGCACATGAGCTTGAGCGTCTTGCAGCCCTTGTTCTTGAGCATCGTAAGCGCGTCGGAGGAGCTTCCGCCGGTTGCGAGCATCGGGTCGACGACGACCGTAATGCGCTCCTCGATGTCAAAGGGGAGCTTGCAGTAATATTCGACCGGCATATGGGTCTCGGGATCGCGGTAAAGTCCGATGTGACCGACCTTGGCGACCGGAACGAGGCTCAGCATACCGTCGACCATGCCGAGTCCGGCGCGCAGTATCGGCACGATGGCGAGCTTTTTGCCGGAAATGGTCTTTGCGGTCATCTTTGAGACCGGGGTCTCGATCTCGACGTCCTCAAGCGGGAGATCGCGGGTGATCTCGTAGCCCATAAGCATGGCGATCTCGTTGAGCAGCTCGCGGAAATCCTTGGAGCCGGTCTCCTTGCGGCGCATGATGGTGAGCTTGTGTGTGATAAGCGGATGGTCGATTATGTGAAGTGTGCTCATGATAATCCTCCGGGAGTAAATTTTTTATCGTTCATTTTATTATACGCCATTTTGAACGGATTTTCAAGTATTCGCCGGGAAATATCATAAATATTCAGAAATTTCGGCATTATCCACAAATTTCGGGACGATTTTTGTCGCTCCGAGCGAGCAAACGCATCCGAAATGTCCATAAATTTCAAACGAACTGAAGCGCTCGCCGACCCTGAACACCGAAAATCCCGGAAAAGACCGCGCAAAGCCCTCTCCGGTATATTTCACATAGCTTTCCTTTCTGCACCAGATCTCATAGAATCGGCGCTTCGGATCCGCCTTTATATAATCGAGCTCGTCGGCGGCGAAAAACCGTCCGGCGAGCCTCATAAGTCTGTCGGCGCTGCGGCTGGTAAGCTCGATGTCGAGCCCGATCTCTCCGTCGGAGACCGCAGCGGCACAGACGTTAAGACTGTGTGAGATGCTGACGTGCGCTCCGGGCAGAGCCGCCAGCGGCTTATGTCCCGGGCGCAGGATGAGCCTGTCGTCTCCGAATACCTTTTTCAGCGCGTATCTTGCGAGAGCGTGTCCGTAGCGGTGCTCGTCGTCCTCGGGACAGCCAGTGAAAAAGACCTCGGTCATTCGCCGTCCAGCTCCTCGCGGTCGAGGGTGACGCCGAGCTTCTTCTGCGATTTGTCCGACCAGATGATCTTTCTCGGGCATTTTTCGACGCACTTGCCGCACTGAGTACACTTGGAGTAGTCGATCGACGCGACGAAATCGTTGACGTGGATAGCTCCCGACTCGCAGGTTTTCTCGCACATCCGGCAGCTGATGCAGCCGACCTCGCAGTAGGAGCGGGTCAGAGCGCCCTTGTCCACCGACATACAGCCGACCCAGACTCCCGCGTCAAAGGGGATGAGCTTGATAATATGCTTCGGGCAGGCCTCGACGCATTTTCCGCAGCCCTGACATTTGGTGTAGTCGACCGCAGAGATGCCGTTCTCGATCTTGATAGCTCCGAACGGGCAGACGCTGACGCAGGTTCCGAGACCTATGCAGCCGTTGGGACAGAGCTTTCCTCCTCCGCCGAGCTTTGACGCGGCGATACAGTCGGGCGCGCCCTCGTAGATATATTTTTTCTTTGCGAGCTCGTGGGTTCCGGAGCACATGACCTGCGCTCTCATGCGGACGGGAGCTTCGGCCTTTACGCCCATGATCGCCGCGACCTCATCGGCGACGGCCGAGCCGCCGACCACGCAGGCGGAGGGCTTGGCCTCGCCCTTGACTATCGCCTCTGCGAGCGCCGCGCAGCCGGTATAGCCGCATCCGCCGCAGTTAGCGCCCGGGAGCTTTTCGGTGATCTTCGGTATGCGCTCGTCGACCTTGACCGCGAAAACCTTGGCGGCTATCGCCAGAGCGACGCCGAGCACGCCGCCGAGTATCACGAACCAGAAAAGCGCCCAGAGAATATTAGTTAAATTTTCCATTCAATTTCTCCTCTCCCGCGCTCAGAACGACATTCCCGAGAAGCCCGAGAACGCCATTGCGATAAGGCTTGCGGCTATCATCGCGATCGGTATCCCGCGGAAGCTCTTTGGCGGGTCGGCAAAGGAGATCCTGACCCTGACTCCGGCGAAGATGACTATCGCGAGGGTGAAGCCCGCCGCCGACGCGAATCCGTAGGCAAGCGACTGAATGAAGTCGTAGTTGTTCTGAATATTGATCAGCGCCGCGCCGAGCACCGCGCAGTTGGTCGTGATCAGCGGCAGATAGATTCCGAGCGCGCCGTAGAGCGCCGGAATGAATTTGCGCAGAAACATCTCGATGAACTGCACGAGCGAGGCTATGATCAGTATGAACGCTATCGTCTCGAGATATTCGAGATGGAACGGAACTAGTATCAGATGGTAGACCGCCCAGGTCGCCGCGCTCGAGAGGGTCATGACGAACATGACCGCAAAGCCCATTCCGAGCGCCGTGTCGGGCTTGTCGGAGACTCCGAGGAAAGGACAGATGCCGAGGAATTTTGAGAAAATATAGTTTTCAACCAGCACCGCCGTAAGCATAAGGAGCAGTATATTGATAAAATATTCGCCCATGATCAGTTCTCCTCCTTATCTTTTGCGGACTTCTTTTCGAGATTGCTTCTGATCCGGTTCATCAGCGCGATCAGGAAGCCGAGGGTCAGGAAGGCTCCGGCGGGAAGGATGAAGATTATCGCCGGCTCGTAGGCCGCGGGCGTCACCTTGAAGCCGAGCAGCGTTCCCGCTCCGACAAGCTCGCGCACCGCCGCGACCAGAACGAGCGCGAAGGTGTAGCCGAGTCCCATCGAAAGTCCGTCGACCGCGCTCGGCAGCACCGGCTGCTTTGACGCGAAGGACTCGGCGCGGGCGAGGATTATGCAGTTTACGACTATAAGCGGAATGAACAGTCCGAGCGTCCGGTTAAGATCGGGCAGATAGGCCTGTATCAGAAGCTGCACCGCCGTCACAAAGCCCGAGATTATGACTATGTACGAGGCTATGCGTATCTGCTGCGGAATGAAATTCCTCAAAAGCGAGATGAAGACGTTCGAGCAGATCAGCACCGCCGTGACCGCGAGTCCCATTCCGAGCGCGTTTGTCACCGAGGTCGTGACAGCCAGCGCCGAGCACATTCCGAGCATCTGCACGAGAACCGGATTCTTGTTGAAAAGTCCGTCGAGCAGCTGATTTTTCAAGTCCTTAATCGAGTATTTCATTCGAGACCTCCGATCTCATCGTTCTCGGTGAAAATCGCACTGTAGGCTGAGAGCGCCGCGTTTACTCCGCGCAGAACCGCCTTTGACGAGATGGTCGAGCCGGTTATCGCGTCCACGTCCGAGCCGATCGAGAGATTGCCTCCGAGCCCCGCGTACTGCGAGAGATAGCCCTCGTCGTCGACGCGGCTTCCGAGTCCGGGCGTCTCGGAGTGCGAGACCACCTTGACGCCCCTGACGGTTCCCTCGGCCGTGACGCCGACCATCAGCTCGATCTCTCCGCCAAAGCCCATCGTGCTCACCGACGCCGCGTAGCCGAGCAGATC
>CACXED010000179.1 GCA_902766575.1 uncultured Ruminococcus sp.
ATCTGCCGTTCGGTCAATCCCGATTCGGTGGAGATCGAGGACGGACTCGCGCTCATCGCGGTGGTCGGACGTGCGATGGTCAAGGCAAAGGGCACCGCAGCCCGCGTCTTCAAGGCGATCAGCGGAGCGGGTATAAACATCCGCATGATCGACCAGGGCTCCAGCGAGATCTCGATCATCGTCGGCGTTGAGGAAGCTGATTTCGAGGACGCTATGCGCGCTATCTATCAGGAGTTTGTATATTAAGTTGAAGAATTATAAAATCATCGACATTCACACGCACACCTATCCCGAAGCCATAGCCGCGAAGGCAGTGAGAAATCTCGCTGCCTTCTACGAGCTTGAAATAGACGGAGACGGCACCTACGCCGACCTTGAAGCCGAGAGCGCCAAGGTCGGAGTGGCCGGCTTTCTGCTCTTTTCGGTCGCGACGAACGCCCATCAGGTCGAAAAGGTCAACGATTCGATAGCCGCTCTCGCCGAAAGGTCGAGACAGGACGGCTTTGAGACGGTGGGCTTTGCGGGTATGCACCAGGATTATCCCGACTTTGCCGCCGAGCTTGACCGCGCCGAGCGGCTCGGGCTCAAGGGCGTAAAGATCCATCCGGATATCCAGCGCTTCGACCTCCTCGACAAGCGTATGTACGAGCTCTGCGAGATAATCGAGGGGCGTATGACGCTTTATCTTCACGTGGGCGACCCGCGTCCCGAGTACCGCTTCTCCGAGCCGAAAAAGCTCGCAAAGCTGCTCGACCGATTCCCGAAATTAGAGGTCGCAGCGGCGCATCTCGGCGGCTACGGAGCGTGGGACGAGGCTGAGCGCGAGCTTGCCGGCAGACCCAACGTCTGGTTCGACACCTCGAGCGCGCTCTGGGCTATGACTCCCGAGCGGGCGGTCGAGCTGATCCACGCCTACGGCTCGGATCGGGTCATGTACGGCACCGATTATCCGATCAAGGAGCAGAGCGACGAGCTTTCGCGCTTTTTTAAGCTCGACCTGACCGAAAAGGAGCGCGAGGATATCCTCTACAACAACGCCAAGCGCTTTCTCAGATTATGAAGATTTTCGAAAGCATCGCCGACATCGACGTCGCGGCTGACGTCTGGCAAAAGCTCGCGGCGTCGGACAAGCCGGTCGTCATGTACGGCATGGGCAACGGCGCGGACAAGATAACCGAGGCGCTCGGGCATTTCGGAGTTGAGGTCGCCGACTATTTCGCGTCTGACGGATTTGTGCGCGGGCAGAGCTTTCACGGAAAAAGAGTATTGAGCTACGCCGAGGTCTGCGGGAAATATTCCGATTTCATCGTCGTCGTGTCCTTCGGGACGAGACTTCCGGAGGTCGCGGCTAACATCGAGCGGATAGCCGACGAGCGCGAGCTGTATATCCCCGACGTTCCGGTCGTCTGCGAGAATCTCTGCGGAGAGCTGTTCGACCTTGGGTATTTCAGAGCGCACAGAGACGAGCTTTCCGAGGTCTGCGATCTGCTCGCCGACGATCAGTCAAGGCGGATTTTCTGCGATATCATCGCCTACCGTCTCACCGGAGAGCCCGAGCCGCTGCTGAGGCACACCTGCGAGCCTGAGGAGGTTTACGGTATTCTCGGCACGGAGGATATCGTCTCAGCCGCCGATCTCGGAGCCTACGACGGCGACTCGATACGCGAGCTGGCGGGCTTTGCGCCGAAGCTGTCGCAAGTGACCGCGCTCGAGCCCGACGCGAGGAATTTCAGAAAGCTGACCGCGTTTGCAGAGAGCGCGCCCTACCGTATCGACGCGTTTAACGCGGCAGCGTGGGACTCCGACTGCGAACTGGAGTTCACGTCGGGCGGAAACCGGAACTCCACGCTGTCGTCGACAGTCGGGCTGAAAACCGGCGCGAAGCTCAAAAGCGTACAGGCGAGACGGCTCGATTCGCTGCTCACCGAGCCGTTGGATTATATCAAGTACGACGTCGAGGGCGCGGAATACGAGGCTCTGCGCGGCTCTGAGGAACTCATAATGCGTTTCCGACCACGGCTGCTCGTCTCGCTCTATCACCGGAGCGGGGATATTTTCCGGCTGCCGCTGCTCGTGCGGTCGATTGGCTATGAGAAGCTCTATTTAAGGCGCTATCGCTCGATTCCGGCGTGGGATCTGATGCTGATTGCGAAATAAAAACTGCCGCGGAAATTTTCCGAGGCAGTTTCTCTTTGTAAAAATTTATTTAGTCCATACCGCAAATTATTTTGCTCCGGAGTTGTCAAATATCGCTTTTGCTTCGGGATATTTGTCTAAAAGCTCATCGAGCGCAGGCTCGGTGTGGATTTCTTTTAGCTTTACGTTGCGCGGGATTGAAGCGTTGCCCATATCGACCGGCTCGGTCGTGTAGAGCCGCTCGCAGAGAACATTATGGTTGTACTGCGACTTTACATGGAACTGCGCGAAAAGCGGATAGCGTGCGCCGCTGATAACGTTGTCATACAGATGCCAGTTCGACGACGAGCCGTCGAGGTAATATCCGCAGATGTGTCCGGTATTGGGCGCGTAGTCGCTCTTTTTTGCAAAGTTATCGTGCATGGAGTTGAAAAGCTCTGTGTATTTTTCGGTGCAATTAGCTCCGAGGACATATATCGCCGCGCCGTCGCGAAGCTCGCTCATGTAGTCAGTGATGCGGTTGTAGGCGATTTCGGCGTTCCGGATATTTATCATTTCGCCGTAGTCATAATCGACGACTGTCCAGCCCCATCCGACGCTGATACCGCTGTACGGACAGCGGTCGATCGTGTTGTGGCAGAGCTTAAGCCCGTCGATGTGGGATATATAGACCGCTACCGAGGCGGGATACTCGAAGCCGACATTCGTTATCGTGTTGTTTTCGATTACAAAGTTGTAGTTCGCGTTATTTTCGTCCCAGCCGGTATTATGGTTTCCGAGCGATAACGCCGACATCGCGATGTTGTTGAACCGGCAGTTCGTGACAGTCAGATTTTTCATTAAATTTTTCGTCTGAACTCCGTTGCCGCCAAGCTCCTCAAAGGTGCAGTTGCTGATTGCTATATTCGTGCAGTCTGACGCATGGATCGCCGCGCAGCTAAGCACGCCGCCGCGCTTTTCGCCGTTCGCCTGTTCTGCAAAATAGCCCGATTTGGCGGTATAGGTGCAGGCGCTGCCGATGAAGCCTATTCCGTCGATTGTAACATTCGAGGCGTTTTTGAGATTCAGCAGGATATCCTCATCCGAGTACGAAACTCTGGTCGGCGCGCCGCTTTCGGGATAGTAGTAGAGAATACCGTTTTCATAGTCTGCGACGCAGCTGCCGGGCTTAAGGAACGCGCGATTGTTGGAGATGAAATATTTGCGGTTGATGATAGGGTTCCAATAGATAAGCGCGCGCGGGAAAAATTCCATCTCGTCCTTGCGGAATTTCAGGCGTACAAGCTCGTGTCCGTCTACCGTTTTCGTATCCGACCAGTCAACTCCCGAAACGTGCATGATAACCGCTTCCCACTCGACGTATATGACATATTCGGTCGCCGTGAAGTCCTCGATTCCCTCGACATACGATTTGTCGATATAAACGCCTTGCGCGTTTTCGGGAGCTTTTCTGTCCTCAACGTCAAAATCGACAGCCATTATTCCGTTCCCGCTCGAGGCGCGGGGTATGCGCTTTCCATCGCAATAGAAGTCGCGCAGCTTCACGCCGTCCTCGCAGTCGAGCTTTGCCATATAGTAGTCGGTTCCCTCGACCTTTACAAAGGCTTCGTCGGGGATCACAGTCAGTCCTGCGATTATCGGACGCTCGACGCCAGACGGCTTAACTGTCAGGCTCGACCAGTGATTTGAGCCGAATGTCAGGCTCTCGGCGAGATAATATTCGCCGCCGTCGAGCTCGAGAGTAATATCCTGCGGCGACTGCGCCGTTGCGCTCTGCGCGAGCTGTTCAGCTTTGGAAAAAGCGTCGAACAGCGCTTTTCCGCGCTCGGTCGGCGCTTTGCCGCTCACTCTGATTGTGGTCTTGGTTGATTCGTTCATGTTGATTCCTCCTATAGTACCGGACTCATCAAGCCCGGAAATCAGATTTTCAATGAAATATGAGAGTTCCTCGTTTGTTCTTGCCGTGATGATAAGATTTCCGTCTGACACGCCGTTCGTCACGGGGATTTCGCGGTCTATTGATTTTAATCCGATAATTATCTCGTGTCCGGTTCTCTCAGTGCCGTCGCCTACGATCTCCGGCTTGAATCCGGTCAGATCGCAGAGCGTTTCCTGGAGCTTCACAGCCAGCTCGTCAAGCTCCCGGTCAAGTATATCCTCCCTGACGATTCTGAACTCCGAGATCGGCGTGCCGTCTATCTCAAAGCCCTCGAGCGGCGGCGTCCAGCGACCGACATAGCCGTTCTCCGGAATCGACAGAGTTCCCGACGCGCTGTCATAGCTTTCGCAGAGCTTATCTATCGCGCTCTCGTAGCCGTGACGGCTGTTTGCGAGTACGACAAGCTTTGAGCCGACCGGCTTTATGATGTACTCGTTTTCGTCACCGTTAAATTCGGCGGCGACGGCTATAGACTCCTCGCGCTCGGTCATGCCGAACAGAAGCTCAAATTCGCCCGGCTCCTCGCCTGTCCTTTTGTTGAGATAATCGGTGGTAAGTTTAAGAGCTGCGCCCGCTTCGCCGAGCCTGCTTCGAAGCGAAACGGCGAGCTTTACCTCATCGCCTTCGGCATAATCTGATCGGACGATAGCGTAATCGGACAGCGCGAACCGAACGTCCGTCTCCTTTTGACTGCATCCGGTCAGAACTGCGGCGGCTATAATCGCGGGAACAACTGGAACAATAAATTTTTTTATAAGCATAAAAATCTCCGTTTGTGTTTACTGCTCTGTAAGAACAATTATAGCACAAACGGAGATATAAATTATGTTTTTATTGATAAGAATCGTCGATGAATATGGCGAAAATCAAAAATATTCCTGACGTTTGAAGCCGGGATCAGTATTTCTTCGACAGCAGAGCCTTTTCGGTAGCGGCGATAGCGGTCGTAGCCTCGTCGCCCTTGCGCAGCACGATGTAGAAGTAGAGCGAATCGACTATCGCGAGCTGCGCTATGCGTGAGTTCAGCGCGAGTATTGAATAGCGCGTTTCGTCGGAGAAGGTCTGGAGCACGATGTCGCTGACCTTGATTATCGGCGATTTACCGTAGTTGGTGAGGCAGATAGTTGTAGCTCCGCGCTCCTTGGCGATTCTCAGCGCGTCGACGATGTCCTTTGACGAGCCGGAATGGGAGATTCCGATCGCCACGTCTCCGCGGGAGAGATGCGACGCGGCGATAGCCTGCATATGGTTGTCGGTATAGGCTACGGCGTTGCATCCGGCGCGCAGGAACTTGTGGCTCATGTCGAGCGCCACCGACGAGGAATTTCCGAGTCCGAGCGTGATTATCTTCCCGGCGGAGAGTATCTTTTCCGCCGCTTCGGAGAGCGCCTTTTCGTCGAGCACCTTTTTGGTGCGCTCGAGCGAGCAGTAGATATCGTTGCAGACCTTTTCAAACACCTCAAAGCTCGAGTCGGCGGGAGTGATGCTCTCGCTGACCGTTCCGGTGTTATCCTCGCGGGCGAGGGAAATCTTGAGCGCCTGATAGCCGTCAAAGCCGAGCCTGCGGGCAAAGCGGACTATCGTAGCCTCGCTGCACTTGCAGTTGTCGGCGAGCTCGCTTATCGAGAGGGGGATGAGCTTTCCGGGATTGGCGAGGATCCAGTCGGCGATCTTTTTTTCAGCGCGGCCCATTTCTTCGTAAAGGACCTTTATTTTAAGAGACGTTCTTTCCATGATTATCATATGACCTGACCGCCGCGGCGGTTTCTTTCTTAATAAGTTTAATTATATATATTATAGCCGATTTTCTCCTCTGTGTCAAGACAAAAACAGTGAATAAATATTGCTGTAAAATTAGACGAAAATGAGCTCAAAATTTGTTCAACCCTACAATTATTGCGGCTTTGAAAAATAATTTCAAAAAAAGGCTTGAAAAATATTTTTGCAGTGAGTATAATAATAGACGGAGCTGAAAATGAAAAAGAAAATCCACTTCAAATTTCATTCATAAACCGAAAGGAATACAGACAATGCTGAAAAACAAACTCAAAATCGGCATAGTTCCCGAGCGCAGATGGCTCGCGGATCAGAAGACCCGCAAGGGAATCTTCCAGCCCTCGTATGCCGTTGACAACAAGAACCATGTTCTCGACTACATAAAGAAGAATTTCGCCGACGACACCGTGGAGTTCACCGACCTCGAATGGCTCAACGAGGAGGGTCTCCTGTTTGAGAACGATGACGTCGACCGCGTCGTGGAATACCTCAGAAACGAAAAGGTAGACGCTATCTTCCTCATCAACTGCAACTTCGGAAACGAGGACGCCGCAGGTCGTGTCGCACGCGAAATGAAGCTCCCCGTG
>CACXED010000180.1 GCA_902766575.1 uncultured Ruminococcus sp.
AAGGGCATGGTCGGCAAGGTCACGCCCGAGGGCGATATTCTTAAGGTTCAGGCGTCCGATCTCATCTCGAACGAGCAGCTCCATATCGACGCCGATCTCGTAGTTCTCGCCGCCGCTATCGAGCCCGACAAGTCGGCTCGCCCGCTCGCGACGATGCTCACCGCGAGCATGGACACCAACGATTTCTTCACCGAGGCTCACCCGAAGCTGCGTCCGGTCGAGTCTCCGACCGCCGGAGTGTTCCTGTCCGGAACCTGTCAGGGTCCCAAGGATATCCCCGAGACGGTAGCTCAGGCGGGAGCCGCCGCTTCCAAGGTCATCGGTCTGCTCGTCAAGGACAAGCTCACCGGAAATCCCTGCGTGGCAAGCCCCGACGAGATGATGTGCAACGGCTGCTCGACCTGCGCGAACGTCTGCCCATACGGCGCGATCACCTATGTCGAAAAGGAATACCGTATGCCCGACCGCACTACGAGAGTCCGCAGGGTCGCTCAGGTCAACGAGGCGGTCTGCCAGGGCTGCGGAGCCTGCACGGTAGCCTGTATGTCCGGAGCGATGGATCTCAAGGGCTTCAAAAATTCACAGATCATGGCGGAGGTTGACGCAATATGCAAGTAACCGAATACAAACCCTTAATCGTTGCCTTCTGCTGCAACTGGTGCTCCTATGCCGGAGCCGACCTCGCCGGAAACAACCGTCTCGCCTATCCGGCGGACGTGAAGATAATCCGCGTTCCCTGCTCGTGCAGAGTGAATCCGTCCTTCATTCTCCGCGCGTTCCAGCGCGGCGCGGACGGCGTTATCCTCTGCGGCTGCCATCCCGGAGACTGCCACTACACGACCGGAAACTACTATACCCGCCGCAGAATGGCTCTGCTGTTCTCGATGCTCGACTATCTCGGCATCGAGCGCGAGCGCACCCGCGTTGAGTGGGTATCCGCCGCCGAGGGCGCAAAATTCGCCGCTACGATGAACGATTTCGTCGGCAAGGTCGCGGCTCTCGGGCCGAACAAGAGACTGGAGGATCTGAGATGCAAGAAATAAATCGCGAAACTCTCATCGCCAAGGCAAAGGAGCTGCTCGACGCCGGAACAGTCGACCGTCTGCTCGGCTGGAAGCGCGGCGAATTTGACTGGGACGTCACTCCCGCCGTCTTTACCGCGGACAATCTCGGCGAGTTCGTCTACAATAGCTTCTGCGGCGCGAACTTCTCGAAATATCTCATCGCCGAGACGAGAAAATCCGAAAAAAAGGTGCTCGTGTTCCTCAAGCCCTGCGACACCTACAGCTTCAATCAGCTCCTGACCGAGCACCGCTTTGACCGCGAGCGCGTCTACGCAGTCGGAATCCCCTGCGAGGGTATGCTCGACGTCGCGAAGATACGCGGGCTCTCGGATAATGTCGCGTCAGTGACCGACGGCGAGACCGTGAAGATAGAGACTCTCTGGGACGGCGAGATCACCTCGGAGCGCGAAAAGCTCCTCGCCGAGCGCTGCCTTAACTGCAAGTCGAAAAAGCACGTCGCCTACGACGAGCTCATCGGCGAGGACGGAGATGTGCTCGATTCTCACCGCTTTGACGAGGTTGAAAGGCTCGAAAGCCTCACTCCCGACGAACGCTACGCTTTCTGGCAGAACGAGCTCTCGCGCTGCATACGCTGCAACGCCTGCCGCGACGTCTGCCCTGCCTGCACCTGCGAAAAATGCGTGTTCGACAACCCGAACTCCGGTCTCGAAAACAAGGCGGCGGCTAACGAGTTCGAGGAAAAGCTGTTCCACATAATCCGCGCGTTCCACGTCGCCGGACGCTGCACCGACTGCGGCGAATGCTCGCGCGTCTGCCCGCAGCATATCCCGCTGCACCTCCTGAACCGCAAGTTCATCCGCGATATCGACAATTTCTACGGCGAATATCAGGCGGGAGCTGAGGTCGGCAGCCGCGCTCCGATAGTCAACTTCACGACCGACGACCTCGAGCCGTCGGAGGCTGTAAGGAGGGACGAAAATGCGTAAGCTCTCACTCGAAAGGTTAGATGCTCTCCTCTCCTCCATATCCGAAAAAATGCCGCTCTATCTTCCGGTCGACACCGACGGCGGCGCGCACTTTGTCCGCTTTCAGAGCGGTCTGAAGCCCTCCGAAAAGCTCCTGCCGTCAAAGAGCGCGAAGGACATCTTCTTCCCGCAGTCCGAGGAGCTCGTAAACTTCAAGGTCGACGGAAAGAAGATCGAGATTATCGACATCCGCAAGGAATGTGAGGACTTTGTCGTCTGGGGAGTTACGCCCTGCGACGCTAAGGCTCTCCGCGTGCTCGACAACGTATTCTTAGCCGAGCCGATCGACAGCTTCTACAAGAACCGCCGCGACCACGGCATTATAGTCTCGCTCGCCTGCGCGCGTCCCTCCGAGACCTGCTTCTGTCAGACCTTTGGAATCGACGCCGCCGACCCTGACTGCGACGTCGCCATATACAAGGCGGACGGATATCTCTATCTTTCGCCCAAGACCGATAAAGGCGAAAAGCTCGTCGCGTCGCTCGCAGACCTCACCGAGGATACCGACGAAAAGCCGGTCGAGGATGCTAAGAACACTATCCGTGAGAGACTTGCAAAGCTCCCGCTCGCAAACCTCAAAGCCGACGCTTTCGGCGCAGGCAAGACCTCGAAGTTCTTCGACGCGCCCGAGTGGAGCGAGCTTTCCGAATCCTGCCTCGGCTGCGGAAGCTGCACCTTCCACTGCCCGACCTGCCAGTGCTACGACATCAAGGATATCGACACCGGTCACGGCGTTATCCGTCAGCGCTGCTGGGATTCCTGTATGTACTCCGAATTCACGAAAATGTCCGCCGGTCAGCCGCGTCTCACTCAAAAGGAGCGCTTCCGTCAGAGATTCATGCACAAGCTCGTTTACTATCCCGAGAGATATAACGGACTTTACTCCTGCGTGGGCTGCGGACGCTGCCTGAGAGTCTGCCCGATCGGAATGAACATCGTCAAGGTCATGAAAAAGCTGGGAGGAAACGAAAATGCCTGAAATCAAAGATCCGCTTATCCCGGCGATAGGCGTAGTCACCGACATCCGACGCGACACGCCCGACGTCAAGACCTTCCGCGTGGTCACTCCCGACGGCGTGAAGCCCTTTATCCACAAGCCGGGTCAGTGCGCGATGCTCTCGATCCCCGGCATAGGCGAGGCTATGTTCTCGATAACCTCATCTCCGACAAACGAGGATTTCATGGAGTTCTCGATCAAGAAGTGCGGCTGCGTCACCGACTGGCTTCACTCCATGGAGCCCGGTCAGCAGATCACGATCCGCGGTCCCTACGGCAACGGCTTCCCGGTCGACACCGAGTTCGCCGGAAAGGATATGCTCTTTATCGCCGGAGGAATCGGACTCGCGCCGCTCCGCTCGGTAATCAACTACTGCCGCCATTACCGCGACCGCTACGGAAAGATTGACATCGTCTACGGCTCGCGCTCAAAGGACGACCTTGTCGACTACCAGGAGATAATCGACGAATGGGCGACCGACAGCGGCGTCGACGTTCATCTCACCATCGACCGCGAGCAGGAGGGCTGGGACGGTCACGTCGGCTTCGTCCCGAGCTATGTCAAGGAGCTGAACTTCGCGACTAACAAGACCGCGATCCTCTGCGGCCCGCCGATAATGATCAAGTTCACCCTCGCCGGACTCATTGAGCTCGGCTTCTCCAAGGAGCAGATCTACACCACCCTCGAAATGCGCATGAAGTGCGGCGTCGGTAAGTGCGGCCGCTGCAACGTCGGCTCAAAGTACATCTGCAAGGACGGTCCGGTATTCAGATTCGATCAGCTCGACGAGCTCCCGGACGAATATTGATTCAGAGATTCTCAGAAAGGAATAATATACAGATGGAAAATATGGTTAATATCTTCCTTTTCGGAAAGAAATACTCGGTTCCGGAAGATCTGACGATAATGCGCGCGATGGAGTACGCGGGCTATCAGCTCGTACGCGGCTGCGGCTGCCGCAACGGCTTCTGCGGCGCGTGCGCAACTATCTACCGCATAAAGGGAAAGAGCGAGCTCAAGACCTGCCTTGCCTGCCAGACCAAGGTCGAGGAGGGTATGTACGTCGCTACGCTTCCCTTCTTCCCGCTCGTCAAGCAGGTCTATGACATCGAAAAGGTCAAGCCCACCGAGCAGATCATGATGCAGCTCTACCCCGAGATTTACGCCTGCGTTGGCTGCAACGCCTGCACCAAGTCCTGTACTCAGTCGCTGAACGTCATGCAGTACATAGCCTACGCTCAGCGCGGCGAGTTCGACAAGTGCGCCGAGGAGTCCTTTGACTGCGTTATGTGCGGCGTCTGCTCGTCGAGATGCCCTGCCGGGATCTCACACCCGCAGGTCGCGATGCTCGCCCGCAGACTCAACGGCAAGTATCTCGCGCCCAAGTCCGAGCACCTCGAGAACCGCGTCCGCGAGATCAAGGACGGCACTTTCACCGAGCTCATCGAAGCTCTCATGGGCAAGCCGGTCGAGGAGCTCAAGGAGCTCTACAACCATCGCGAGATAGAGAAGTAAGGAGGTCAGACCATGTACTCAAGTGAATTTCAGGAATCCCTCAAAAAGGTCGAGGCTGCGCGCGCGGCCAACATCGCCTACGAGCCGGCGCGCATGACCGCCGAGCAGAAGGAAGCCCTCCTCGCAAGCTATCATCCCGACTACAAAAAGAGCGAGTTCTCAACTCTGCGCGTCGGTCCGAACAAGGGCGAGCAGGTTCCCCACGAGCTTGCGGAGATGCTCGAAGCAAACTCCCGCGTCAAGCCCTCCGACGTCGATCTCGACAATCCCGACTACGACGTAGACGTGCTGATCATCGGCGGCGGCGGAGCGGGCGCTTCGGCGGCTATCGAAGCTGACAAGGCGGGCGCAAAGGTCATGATCGCGACAAAGCTCCGCATCGGCGACGCTAACACGATGATGGCTGAGGGCGGTATTCAGGCGGCTGACAAGCCGAACGACTCGCCCGCTATCCACTTCCTCGACGCTTTCGGCGGCGGTCACTTCGCGGCAAAGCGCGACCTGCTCGCAAAGCTCGTCACCGACGCTCCCGAGGCTATCCAGTGGCTGAACGACCTCG
>CACXED010000181.1 GCA_902766575.1 uncultured Ruminococcus sp.
AGCACCATCTTCATGTACCAGTTGCTTTCAAGCTCGTCGTAGGGCGCGCAGAAGCGGACGTTTATCGGCGCGTCGATCTCGTCGAGCAGCGTGCGTCCGGCGTCGGTGAGACCGTAGAGCCCCTCCTTGGTCATATCGACGTACCAGTTGTATTTATAGACCAGCGCCGAGAAAATCGTGTTGAAGATGACCACCGCGGCTATAACCACCGCGGTCAGCACGATCGACGCCGCTCCGTATTTGAGCTTCCGCTTTGCGGCTGGATTCATTCCGTTCATTTTCATTTGAAGTAAATTCCTTTCTCAAAAATGCTTTGCGGTATCGGCTTTAGTCAGGACCATCTGCGCTTTTCGTAGATGCGCACGGTTAAGAACATGAATACAAAGCAGATAGAGAAATAGTAGACCATCGTAGCCGGGTCGAGGATTCCGTAGCTGAAGTTTCCGAAGCGGCTGTAGATCGAGATCCAGTTGAGTATCGTCCGGAAAATGTAGGAGTCGATATACTGGGTCAACATTCCGATCATCAGCAGGAAGATGAGAATACCCATCGTTCCGACCGCCGCTACGAGCTGATTCTCGGTCAGCGACGAGACGAAAAGTCCGATAGCGACAAACGCCGCTCCGATCAGCAGTATTCCGACCGAGTCGGAGATCAGTACCGCCGTGTTCGGCTCCTCGCAGTATTTGTAGAGGGTCGCGAAGTTGAATATGCTTCCGAAGATAAAGGTTCCGCCGAACATTGTGAACGCGGCGAGGAACTTTGCAAAGACCATGCCGAAAAGGCTTACCGGCGAGGTCAGGAGAAGCTGCTCGGTGCGCATCCTGCGCTCCTCGCTGAAGCTCTTCATCGTGAGCAGCGGGACGAGTATGATGAAGATGAACATCACCATCATGAAGTAAGAGCCGACGCTCGAGTCCTCTCCCGCCATCAGCGTGAACAGCGAGAATATGAACGCGTTCAGCGCCAAAAATACCGCGATGAACACATAGCCTATCGGCGAGGTGAAATATGAGAGCATCTCGCGCTTGTAAATTGCTGTCATTTGTTGTTATCCTCCTCAGTGGTTTCGGGAGCGCCGTCCGCATCCGAGCCGATATCGGCGCTTTCGGGGAGCTTTATGTCATAGGCGGGCTTGACGTCGAACTGCGGCGCTCCGGAGGCTTTTTTAGGCTTGTCCGACTGCTTTTTATCGACGAGCGAGATGAAGATGTCCTCGAGGTTCGTGCCCTGCTGCTCAAGTCCGATGAGCGGCATATTGTTCTTGGCGAGGGTGTAGAACAGGGGTTTGCGGATATCGACTCCGGCGCTTGACTCGATGGCGTAGACAAAGCTGTCGCCCTCGCGGTCGCCGAACACCTCGGCGGTCGTGATCTCGCCTATCGAGCGCAGCACCCGCAGCACGTCGCGCTGAGGTCCGCAGATCCGCGCGTTGAGACGTCGGCTGCCCTCGATCATCTTTGAGATGTTCTCGGTCTTTTCGTCGGCGATGAGCTTTCCCGAGTTGATGATCAGTATCCGGTCGCAGACCGCCTGAACCTCCGAGAGTATGTGCGTCGACAGAATGACCGTATGGGTCTCGCCGAGGGTTCTGATGAGGTTCCGGATTTCGATTATCTCCTTGGGGTCGAGACCGACGGTCGGCTCGTCGAGGATAATGACCCGCGGATTGCCGACGAGCGCCTGCGCGATTCCGACGCGCTGCTTGTAGCCCTTGGAGAGGTTCTTGATGATTCTGCCCTTTTTGTAGTCGTCGGAGATTTTTACGACCTCGCAGATCTCCTCGAGATGCTTTTTCCGGTTGAGCTTGCAGCCCTTGAGCTCGTAGACGAAGTTCAGGTATTCCTTCACGGTCATGTCGGTGTAGAGCGGCGGCTGCTCGGGAAGGTAGCCGATGAGCCGCTTTGCCTCTGTGGGGTTTTCGAGAATGTCGATTCCGCCGATCGACGCCGTTCCGGAGGTCGACGACATATATCCGGTGATGATGTTCATCGTCGTGGATTTTCCCGCGCCGTTCGGGCCGAGGAATCCGACGATCTCTCCCTCGTCGATGAAGAAGCTGATATCGTCAACCGCATATTTGCTGCCGAACCGTTTTACAAGGTTCTGGATCTGGATCATTTTGATTGTCCTTTCGCAAATTGATTGTGATAAAAATTATATCACATATATGTTAATAAATCATGAACGAGACGCATTGAGCCGTCAGTATTCAGATAAAATTTAGCGATGCGTCATAGCCCGACAGGATTCCGTCACACAGCCGTCACATTCGGCAGCGCTATTACCGAAAGCATCGTGCCGCGACGCCCTCCCGAGGCTCTCGCCGCCGCTCTGTGCGAGAAGAAAAGCTCCGGCTCGCAGCAGGTGCAGCGCTCCGAGACGTCGATTTCAGTCACTCCGCTCTCCCGGAGGAGCTCGACGTTCATACCGACGATGTCGGCGTGGAGCCTGCCGTCCCACTCGCGGATGAAGCGCTCCGCAAGGTCTTTTCCGGCGAGACTTTCTACCGAGTTCCGGAAGTCCTCGCCGACCTCGTAGCAGCAGAAGTGAATCGCCGCGCCGATTGCCGCGCGGATATTCTCGGGTCTTGCTCCGAGCGAGCGCATCTTTTCAACGCAGACAGCCGCGATACCCGCCGCCGTTCCGCGCCATCCCGCGTGGACGGCTCCGACGACCTCAGCCGCCGGGTCGTAAAGGAGTATCGGAACGCAGTCGGCGGTCTTGACACCCAGCGTCACTCCCGGGCGGTCGGTGAAATAGCCGTCGCAGCTTATTCCGGACTTTGAGAAATATCCGTCGCCGCGGTCGCTCTCGCAGACGTATTCCACATCCGACGAGTGTATCTGCGGGCGGCTGACGACCGAGCGCGGGTCGACTCCGACGGCGTTCGCGAAGCGGTCGAGGTTTTCGAGCACGATTTCGTCGCCGTCTCCGCGCCCAAAGGCGAGATTCAGCGACTTTGTGTAATTAAGCTCGCTCACGCCGCCGAGCCTTGTCGAAAAGCCGTGGGGACAGCCGAGGATATCCGAGCGGAAAAATTTCACGCCGTTTCTTTCGATCAGTTCGAATGACATTTTTCCTCCAAAATTCAGAGCACGAACAGCTTGACGGCCTTGATCGCGCTGCCGTCGGGATAGTCGAAGACCTCTCCGAGCGCAAAAAAGCCGTTATTTCCCGAGAGCCGCACTCTCGTCCCGACCGGGAGGTCAAGCCCTATCTTTTTCTGATAGATCTCGCAGCCGTCCCGCGCTAACTTTTCAAAGAAAGGCGGGAGGAGCACCTCGTCAAGGTCGGAAAAAAGGCTCTCGACCGGACGCAGCAGACCGAGCCGCTCCTCCGGCTCAAGCTCCCGGAGCTTTTCCGGCGTTATCGCGCCGTCGAGCGTGAACTGCCCGCTTTTCTGCCGCTCGAGCGAGCTCATGCAGCCTCCGCAGCCGAGCGCCTTTCCGATATCGGCGCAGAGCGTGCGGATATATGTCCCCTTTGAGCAGGAGACGGTGAGTATGTAGCTGTCGGGGCTGTCGGTCGGCTCGACGGATATCGAGAATATCTTTATCGGACGGGCTTCGCGCTCGATGGTTACTCCGCGCCTTGCGAGGTCGACCAGCTTCTTTCCGCCGACCTTGAGCGCCGAGTACATCGGCGGCGTCTGCATGATATCTCCGACAAAGGACGCGCAGACCTCACTGACCGCTTGCTCTGCGGGAATCGCGTCGGAGGTCGTGAGAATGGCTCCGGTGGTGTCCTCGGTGTCGGTCGTGATACCGAGCTTCAGCCCGGCGCGATAGACCTTATCCTCGGCGGTGAGCAGGTCGGACGCCTTTGCCGCGCGGCCGATGAGTATCGGCAGCACTCCGGTCGCCATCGGGTCGAGAGTTCCGGTGTGACCGACCTTTTTCGTGTCGTAGAGCCGTCTTATGATGTTCACGCAGTCGTGCGAGGTCATTCCGGCAGGCTTATTGAGGACGAGCACTCCCGACGGCTCTGACCTCTCCATCAGAGCTCACCCGCGCCGTCGAAGGCGTGTGCGCTGTCGAGCTCGGCGAGCCCGGCGTCGATGACCTCCATCAGCCTTTCCTCGGCTTCGAGCTCGTTCTCGGCGTGGAGCGTGCAGCCCGACGCGCGCTTGTGACCTCCGCCGCCGAATGCCGCGCAGAGCTTTGAGACGTCCGCGACGCGGTTTGAGCGCATCGAGACCTTGTAGAGGGTCGGATCCTCCTCCGACTGCTTGATCGACATACCGATTTCAACGCCCTCGATCGAGCGGGTCAGCGAGATTATGTCGTCGATATCCTCGCGGGTGAGGCTGTTGTCGGCGAGCATTTTCTGCGTGAAGTTTATTATCGCGACGCGGTTGGAATTTCTGAAGTGCAGCGCGTTGAGCGCGACCTTGGTCGCCATGACCTGAGAGATCGGACGCGAGTCGTAGAGCCTGCGCGCGACCTCGGCGTGGTCAAAGCCGACCTCGAGCAGAGCCGCCATTCTCCGGTGAGTTTCGGGCGTGACGCTCTCGAACTTGAAGCTCCCGGTGTCCGAGCAGACCGCGGCGTAGAGGGCTATCGCGGCTTTTTTATCGAGAACCTGCTTCCCGCGCGATTCAAACTCCTTTGCGACGTCAAAAATGATCTCGCCGCAGGCTCCGACGCTGCCGACATAGGTCAGCGGCGCGAAAGGCGTTCCGAGCGCGTGATGGTCGATGGCGAGGGCTATCCTCTGGGTGTAGTCAGCCTCTAACTTTCCGAGCAGCTTTGACGCGGAGACGTCCACCGAGACATACATCTCGGGCTCAAAGCCCTCGGGCAGTACGTCGGCGGGACGGAGCGAATCTGCGTCGCCCTCGAGCCCGACAATGAAGCGCAGGCGCCTTGGGATATCGTCGTCGTTGATGATATAGACCTCCTTGCCGAGCAGAGTCAGTATCTCCCGGAGCGCGGCGGCGCTTCCGAGCGTATCCGCGTCGGGACGGGTGTGGGTCAGAATCACGAGCGAGCGCGGCTCGGAGAGCCGGTCGCAGATATCGGAAATCGTCAGGGAAGTATTGATCTCACTCATTTTCGGGCTCCTCGGAGGCAGGCGGCGTTTCGCGCTCGATCTTCTTGAGAAGCGAGTTTATGTGCGCGCCGTACTCGATGGAATCGTCGGATTCAAAGGTCAGCTCGGGGGTCATGCGGAGGTTGAGCGTCTCGGCGAGCCGCTTTCTGATGTAGCCCTGCGCGCTGACGAGACCTTTCTTTATCTCCTTGCGGTCGCCGGTGATGGCTGAGAAGCAGACCTTTGCGAATTTGAGGTCGGGCGTGACGTCGACCGAGGTGACGCTGACGAAGTTGTCTGCGACACGCGGGTCCTTGATATCGCGGAGTATGACGGCGAGCTCTTTCTTCATCTCGTCGTTGATCCTGCCGCGTCTGTAGCTTGGCATATGTTTTATCTCCTTTTTGAAAAGTACTCATATTATTCTATCATATTTCGCTTCAAATATAAATACCTTTTCGTAAATTTCTCGGGAAAATTCGAAAAAATCGGCGGCGCCGCTATTGCGACTGCCGATAACGCCAAAAAATTCAACTGAATTTGTGCAGATAATACCCTGTTCGACAAAAAATCTTGAAAAATTCACAAATATGTGCTATCATATATTGTGTACGAAAAATATGCCAATATAAAAGGTTGGAGGATAGATATCAAATGGTCGAAATCATCAGAAACGGAGCTTACCTCGCTTACGGCAACACAATAATCGAGGATAACGCTTCGGCAGCCGCTCAGCTCAAGGCGCTCGGAAAGGGCGACGTCACCCGCGACGAGGCGAGACGCCAGACTATGGCTTACTCGATACTCTCGGCTCACAACACCGGCGATGAGACGAATCTCAGAATAAAATTCGACGCTATGGCGTCCCACGACATCACCTATGTCGGAATCATTCAGACTGCCCGCGCCAGCGGACTCGAAAAGTTCCCGATCCCCTATGTCCTCACGAACTGCCACAACAGTCTCTGCGCCGTCGGCGGCACGATCAACGAGGACGACCATGTCTTCGGTCTCTCCGCCGCGAAGAAGTACGGCGGAATCTACGTTCCCGCTCACATCGCCGTCATTCACTCCTATATGCGCGAGATGATGAGCGGCTGCGGCAGAATGATCCTCGGCTCCGACAGCCACACCCGCTACGGCGCGCTCGGCACCATGGCGGTCGGCGAGGGCGGTCCCGAGCTCGTCAAGCAGCTCCTCGGACGCACCTACGATATCAAGCGTCCCGAGGTTATCGCGGTCTGTCTCACCGGAAGCCCGAGAATCGGAGTCGGCCCGCAGGACGTGGCGCTCGCGATAATCGGCGCGGTATTCAAGGACGGCTTTGTCAAGAA
This sequence comes from uncultured Ruminococcus sp., assembly GCA_902766575.1. GTDB lineage: Bacteria > Bacillota > Clostridia > Oscillospirales > CAG-272 > Flemingiibacterium. The sequence goes on from CACXED010000181.1 coordinate 6,369, forward strand.
CAAGGTGCTCGAGTTCGTCGGCGACGGCATTTCCAATCTCCCGATCGAGTTCAGAAACGGCGTCGACGTAATGACCACCGAGACCACCTGCCTCTCGTCTATCTGGATCACCGACGACGAGACCAAGCGCTACTTCACGCTCCACGGCCGTCCCGAGGCTTATAAGAAGCTCACTCCCGGCGCGGTCGCTTACTACGACGGCGTGGTCAAGGTCGATCTCTCGCGCGTCGAGCCGATGATCGCTCTGCCGTTCCACCCGAGCAACACCTACACGATAAGAGAGCTAATCGCGAACTCCGGCGATATCCTCCGAGACGTAGAGAAGAAGGCCGCCGAGCAGCTCGACAACCCGAACATCCATCTGCACCTCACCGACAAGATCACTCCCGAGGGTATCAGAGTCGATCAGGGCGTTATCGCGGGCTGCGCGGGCGGTACGTTCGACAACCTGATGGCAGCCGCCGATATCCTCGCCGGACAGTCCACCGGCTGCGGAGCTTTCAGCCTTTCGGCTTATCCCGCGAGCCAGCCGACCTATATCGAGCTCGTCCGCAACGGCGCGGCAGCCAAGCTGATGGAAGCCGGAGTCACCCTCCGCACCGCGTTCTGCGGCCCCTGCTTCGGAGCCGGCGACGTTCCCGCAAACGAGGGTCTGAGCATCCGTCACTCGACCAGAAACTTCCCGAACCGCGAGGGCTCAAAGCCCGGCAACGGTCAGATCGCCGCCGTGGCTCTGATGGACGCGCGGAGCATCGCCGCTACCGCAGCAAACGGAGGTATCCTGACTCCCGCGACCGAGCTCGAGGTCGAGTATACCACGCCCGACTATCATTTCGACAGCACTGTCTACGATCACCGCGTCTACAAGGGCTTCGGCAAGGCTGAGCCCGAGAGCGAGCTCAAGATCGGCCCGAACATCGCCGACTGGCCCGTTATGCCCGCGCTGACCGAGGATATGCTGCTCAAGGTCGCGTCGGTCATAACCGACCCGGTCACGACCACCGACGAGCTGATCCCGTCTGGCGAGACCTCGTCCTACCGCTCGAATCCGCTTAAGCTCTCCGAGTTCGCGCTCTCGAGAAAGGACCCGGGCTATGTCGGACGCGCCAAGGCGGTTCAGGTCTTTGAAAAGGCTCGCGAGGCAGGGAAGAACTCGCCCGAGCTCGACGGCATATTCGAAAAGTTAGCGGCTGTGAAGCCTGAGCTCAAGGCTGAGAATGTCGGCGTCGGAAGCGTTGTCTGCGCTAACCGTCCGGGCGACGGCTCGGCTCGCGAGCAGGCTGCGTCCTGTCAGAAGGTGCTCGGCGGCTGGGCTAACATCGCGGTCGAGTACGCCACCAAGCGCTACAGAAGCAATCTGATCAACTGGGGTATGCTGCCGTTCCTGTTCGACAGCATGGACTTTGAGGTCGGCGACTATATCTTCGTCCCCGGAATCCGCGCGGCGGTCGAGAACGCGGTCTACGAGTTCCCGGCTTATGTCGTAAAGCCAAACGGCGCGGTCAGTCCGATCACCCTCCGGATGGGCGAGCTCACCGACGACGAGCGGAAGATCATCCTCTGCGGCTGTCTCATCAATTATTATAAGGACGGGAACTGATCCCGGCATAAGAAAAGCAGCGGTCTGACCGCTGCTTTTTTCGTCAATATCAGCCGATGAGCGCCTCGGCCGCTTTGATCGACCCCACGACCTGAGCCGCGCAGGCGTCGATCCCGGCTTCGGAGAGGTGCAGATGATCCTCGCGGATATACTCGCCGATTTTCGGGTAGACCAGCGCGTGGAGATCGTTGATAAGCACTCCCTCGGCTTTGAGCTTCGGGACGATGAAGTCGTTGTACTCGATTATCCGCTCGTTGCTGTCGTGGACGTTAGCCGGGTCGACCGGAGTGGTCGTCGCAAAGATTACCTTTTTCGCGGTCTTTTTAAGTATTCCGGCGATGCGGAGCATGGTGTCGGCGTAGACCTGCTTCGGCGTGAACGCGCCGTCTCCGAACAGGTCGCAGGCGTCCCAGAGCCCGTTGTTCCAGTGGACGATATCCGCGCCCTCGAGCTGTCCGCGCCAGTCGAACAGCCCTCTGAGCGTATACTGAGCAAAGCGGCAGTTGTCGCTCGGCTGCCAGACGTCGTAGCCGTCTCCGAGGAGCCCGGGAACCTTGGTTCCGTAGCCGATCAGTCTTATCGAGTCGCCGAGGAGGATTATCTTTTTCATTTTAATTTTACCTTTCGATTTGATTCGGGTTTCCGATTTATATTATAGCATCACAGCGGCGCGATGTCAATACCTTCCGGGCGGCTTATATCCTCCGCGCACTATTTTCCCGCTCTTTTTTGGCTTTTATCCGTACCGGACAGACTGACGGCGGCTCATTCACAACCTCTAAACCCTTTTCAGCCAATAGACATTTCCGGAGAAATCCTCGCCGGGAGCGATATGAAGCGCTTTTTCGGCAATTTCCGCGTCATCAGGATACAGCATTTCCGCGATCCGGTAGTCACCGTCAAGAGCGATATCCATCGCCTGAGCGTTCCGGAAGCGATGAACCACCGCAAGCGCCTCGGCTCTGCTTTCCGAATAACGTATAACGACCTGCGTGCCGGTCGGAGAATGGAAGCTGCATTCGTCGGTCCGGAATATGAAGCTGTTTCCGCGCTTTATGATATGGCTCACCTTTTCATAAAGGTTTTCCGCGTCGAACATCTCCTGCAGCTGCTCCTCGCGAAGCCCGGGAATATCGCCCGACCAGCACAGTCTGCCTAAGAATGTCTGCGAGATCACATAGGAAAAACGCTCCTTGGAATATTCCGGGTGCAGAGACGCCCAGATAAGATTCTGTCTCGGCGGGGTCAGGTAGTGCAGATTTGCCGCTACTACCGCAGCTTCATAAACCTCGTGCGTATCGCTTGCGGAGCTCAGCTCCGTGATATCCATCATCGACGGCTCAAGCCGGCAGCCGCCGCCGGCGCAGTTTTCAATGACGATTCCGGGAACATTCGCTTTGATTTTCAGAAAATAGTCCCTGACGAGCCCCATATGCGCCCGGAGATTTTCTCCCGGCGAATCCTCGCCGTCGATTCCGGCTCCCATCGAGGCGTTGTAATCGACCTTAAGATAACCGACGTCACTCTCTTTCAGCAGACGGATAATTTTCTCGTCGAGATATTTCACCGCTTCCGGCTTTCGGAAATCAAAATACTTGCCGATTCCGCCGTTGATAACGTGACCGACGATGGCGTGACCGTCCTTGGTGATCATTTTGCTGTCGTCGGTATAGATTTTCGAAAGGTTTCCGGCGCGCTCAAATTCCATCCAGAGCCCCGGTATCATGCCCCTTTCGCGAACCCTTTCGCAGTATGCCTTCAAGCCGTCCGGGAAGGCTTCAGGATTGACGTTCCAATCCCCCACCGCTCGGTACGGCGCGTACCAGTTCGCGTCCATGACCAGATATTTTGTTTTCCCCCGCTTCAGAATATCCGCGACCGCCAGCATTTTTTCCTCGGTCGGGCGTCCCCAGGTCATCGCGTAATCGTTGAACGAAATTGCCATGTCGTTCTCCTCACCGAGAGCATCAATGGCGCGGTGACGCATTGAAAGCAGCCGATTTGAAAGCTCGGCGATTCCGCCCTTTGTGACCGAAACATACGATACCGGAGACGCGAAACTTTCATTGTCGCGAATACGTTTACTCCATAAGCCAAAAGTATAATCCGGCAGTCCGATGGACAGGGAAATGCTGTTCCAGACCCGCGTCAGCTCCATTTGCCAGGAGCTGTTCTGCGCAAGGTAAACTCCCCAGATCACCTTGTTTTCGGTGTCCTCCAGAGCGGCATACGGGTGATATTCCCGCACCGGACGCGAACCGAGCGCGCCCAGCTTGATGCTCTCGCCCGAATATCCCCAAGCCCTTTCCAAGCCTAATCTTACAAGATTATCGGACTGCAAAAGTCCCTCCATCGACCACCCGGCTTTGAAGCGATGAAACACCATTTTCCGGCTTCCCTCGTCATCGAGGTATGGCGACAGCGCATCCAGCGAAACGCTCGTCAGATACTCAAGGCGCAGCTCTCTGCCGGAATTGTTGTAAAATTCGGTATGGATCTCAACGCCCTTTTCGGCTTTTCGATAGGTCAGACAGTGGCGGATACCGAATTTCTCGTCAGATTCCTCGGTTGTGACAACCGTGATTTCATCGCTGTCCTCTTTTTCCGTAATGGACTTATAATGCAGTCTGTCAAGAGTCTCCGACAGCTTGAAGCTGTTGGAGAACATTCCGGCGCTGTCCTCGGAAAGCTGCAAATGAACTAAAGACGAATGTTCATATGCGTTCGCGTTCTTTTGCGAAAGAATATCAGCGTCCGTTCCTTTCGGGAGAAGCAGCAATACAACGCGATTTTTTGAATTGAGCAGGTATGAGGCCGTCATGTCGCCGAGCTCGTAGGATTTAAGTAATTCTGCCATATAGACCTCGCTCGTTATCATTTACCATAGCGGTCGGCGCCTAAAAGCCGGATTCTGCTGACCGCGTATTCTTTTACATCGTCCGCCGGATGAGAAAGCAGGACGTCAAACGGCTCGCTGTAGGGATCGAGCTTTTTATATCCCTCGATGAAAGCGCAGCAGACGTCGGTGGCGTAGTTCACCTTTCGTATGCCCGCCTGAACCGCCGCGCGGATCTGATCCTCCGGAACGCCGGAGCCGCCGTGCAAAACCAGATGCGCTTTTGTCGCGGCGTGGATTCCGGCGATACGGTCGATCGCGAGAACCGGAGCTTTCTTGTATTTTCCGTGCGCTGTTCCGACCATAACCGCAATCGCGTCCACTCCGGTCTGTCTGACAAATTCCGACGCCATATCCACTTCGGTGTAGTTCCCACATTCATCTCCGTTTGAAGCGGCTCCGACGTGACCGATCTCTCCCTCAACGCTGATTCCGACCTCCTTGGCAATATCGACTACAGCCTTTGTAGCGGCGACATTCTCCTCAAACGGAAGGGTTGACGCGTCAATCATAACGCCGGTCGTGCCGTAGCGAACGGCTCGCAGGACTTCGGGAACTCCGCGCCCGTGATCAAGATGAATCGCCGCGGGGGTTTTCAGATCATTTACGACTTCTAAAATAGCCGGCATCAGAAATTTTGCCGTTCCGGTGTCAAACAGGCGGGTATACACCTGAAAAATCACCGGCGCGCCGGTCTCCAGAGCCGCTTTCCTGATTCCCATCAGGCTGCCGAAATTATAGATATTGAAAGCCGGAACCGCAAACTTCCCGTCCTCGCCGAGGTCAAGCAATTCCTTTACTGTATATTTCATTCTTTAATCCCCTTAAACCTCATCCATATTCAGAGCCGGAATGTACTTGCATACCTCGCGGATAGCGTCGGTATAGCCGCCCTCAATTTCGCTGACGTGGTGAATGTAGGGGCCCTCGACCATTTTTCTCTCCCAGCCGTCAAGATTTGCAAACCTCGCCCACATATACGTGCCGAATGTATACGG
>CACXED010000182.1 GCA_902766575.1 uncultured Ruminococcus sp.
AAACGATAACGAGAGCTATGCAGAGCTGATCGGTGCCGTAGCGTCCGCTCATGAAGCGGCGCAGTTTTTCCATCATTAAGGTTTTCCTCCCGAAAAATAAAAAATAAATATTGACGGTATTATACCCCTAAAAAAAGTGGTTTTCAAGTCGTTTTGTTAGACAAATCGTAAAAATAATATTAAAGTCAAAAAAGACTTGAAAAAAGCACGGAAATGGTATATAATAGATTGAGAAATTCAGAAAGGAGTTCAGCAATGATTTATGATGATTCTGCCGAGAAGCCGCAGTCTGAGTGTACTCACGACTGCTCGAGCTGCACGGCAAACTGTTCTTCAAAGGAAAAAGGCGAAAAAAAGAGCTTCCTCGAAAAGCCCCATGAGCTTTCAAACATCAAAAAGGTCATCGGCGTGGTCAGCGGCAAGGGCGGCGTCGGAAAGTCGATAGTCACCTCTATGCTCTCGGTGCTGATGAACCGCCGCGGCTACACCTCCGCGATACTCGACGCCGACGTCACCGGACCCTCGATACCCAAGGCGTTCGGAGTCAAGGGAGAGGTTACAGGCGACGGAGCCGGAGGTATCTTCCCGCTGGCGTCCAAGACCGGCATACGCATGATGAGCGTCAATCTGCTTCTCCCCGACGAGACCACTCCGGTAGTCTGGCGCGGACCGGTCATCGCCGGAACGGTCAAGCAGTTCTGGACCGACGTTATCTGGGACGACGTGGACTTCATGTTCGTCGATATGCCGCCCGGAACCGGCGACGTGCCGCTGACCGTCTTCCAGTCTATCCCGCTCGACGGGATAATCATCGTCACCAGCCCGCAGGAGCTCGTCTCGATGATAGTCGCAAAGGCGGCTAAGATGGCTCAGATGATGAACATTCCGGTCGTGGGACTTGTGGAGAATATGGCTTACTTCAAATGCCCCGACTGCGGCAGGGAGTACAAGCTCTACGGCGAGAGCCACATCTCCGAGGTCGCGGACACCTTTGGCTACGAGGTTCTCGCGCACATTCCGGTGGATCCGCGTCTCGCGTCGCTCTGCGACAAGGGCATGGTCGAGATGATGGACAACGACTATCTCGACAAGGCTGCGGACAAGCTCGAAGCAATGCTCGGAAAATAATACCGAAGTCGGAAAAGATCAGAAAAGCGGCGTTTCACGCCGCTTTTTGCTGTTCTGTATTGCTGACGTCCGACCGGAGACCGGCAGCTTCACCGACCGTCGGAGCCCTCGAATACAAAGCTCTCGCCGGGAGCGAGTCTGACCTTCAGCTCTCTGCCGTTTACGGCGAGGAGCGTGTCGAGCGGCTGTCTTACCGCCTTTATCACACAGGAGACGACAGCTCCGCCGCTCCATTTTGCCGAGACCTCGGCTCCGCCGCGTGCGCGGAGGCCGTAAAAGCTGCCGTCGGGAAGCCACTCCGGGCAGGCGGGCAGCAGCTCGATTCTGCCGGAATGGGACTGCATCAGCATCTCGACGAACGCCGCAGTCGCTCCGAAGTTGCCGTCGATCTGGAACGGCGGGTGCGAGTCGAGCAGATTTTCTCTCGTCGAGCGGGTAAAGAGCTTCCTGATCATCGCCGAGACGCCCTCTCTGTCGCCGAGCCGCGCGAACAGCGCTATGAGCCACGCGCAGGACCAGCCGGTATGTCCTCCGCCGTTTGCGAGCCGACGCTCGAGCGACCTTTTTGCCGCGGCGAACAGCCCGGGAGTCTCCCTTGATATCGCGCAGCCGGGATAGAGCGCGAACAGGTGCGAGACGTGACGGTGTCCCGGCTCGGGCTCGTCGTAGTCCTCAAGCCACTCCATGAGCTGACCGTGCTTTCCGATCTTCAGCGGCGGCAGCTTTGAAAGCGCGTCCTCAGCCTCCCTTTTCTGCCCGGGATCGAGCCCGAGCAGACGCTCGGTCTCGATATAGAAGCCGAGCAGCCCGCCGATTATCTCAACGTCCATCGTAGGCGACAGGCAGAGCGAGACCGGCTTGCCGTCCTTGAAATAGCGGTTCTCGGGCGAGGTCGACGGCCCGGAGAGCAATCTTCCCTCTCTGTCCTCGAACATATAGTCGAGGAAGAACCTCGCGCTGTCGTGTATGTAACTGTACGCGGTGTTCCGGAGAAAATCGGTATCCCGGGTAAAGAGCCAGTGCTCCCACATCGTATAGCAGAGCCACGCTCCGCCGAGCGGCCAGAGTCCCCAGACTCCGTCAGCCGGAGCGGTAAAGCCGTAGATATCGGTCAGATGATGCAGAACCGTTCCCCGGCAGCGATAGTTCACCTGGGCGGTCTCGCGTCCGCTCTCGAGCAGATATCTGTTCATGAAGTCGAAAAGCGGCAGCGCGCACTCGCTGAGGTTAGCGCTCTCGGCGTGCCAGTAGTTCATCTGGAGATTGATGTTCGTGTGGTAATCCGAGTTCCACGGCGCTTCGGTATAGGTGTTCCAGACGCCCTGAAGATTTGCGGGCAGGCTTCCCGGACGGCTCGACGAGACGAGCAGATAGCGTCCGAAGTCAAAATAGAGCGACAAAAGTCCCGGGTCGACCGCGTCGGGATCGTTTTTCAGCCGCTCGAGCCGCTTGTCGACCGACAGCTCCGAGAGCCTGTCCTCTCCGAACCCGATCCCGGCGCGCTCCATCAGCGACGAGAAATCCTTTACCGAGCGCGCTCTCAGCTCCTCATAGCCGAGAGTGGGAAATTCCGGCTCGGAGCCGACGCCGATCACGATAAATATGTCGGTCTGTCCGGCGTTTCTGACGGCGAGAGTCTCTCCCGACTGGCAGAGCTCGCCGTCTGTCTCGACGCGCAGCTTTACGGTAAAGGGCTTGCCGCCGGACGCCGGATGAGCTCTCGCCGTCAGGATATTTCCGGATATTTCTATCGAATCGACTCCATAGCCGCCGATATCGAAATCGGCTCTCACCGGGCAGTCCCGAGTCGTCGTTCTGTGTCTTGAGTAGGAGATCGACGCCGAGTGCGCTCCGGTGAAGCGCTGACAGATCACCCGGTCGGGATAGGACGCAAAGGTCTCCCGGCAGTAATCGCGCCCGCCCGCTCTGAACGTGACCCGTGAGATCCCCGAAAAAAGCTCAAGCTCCCGCCGGTAGTCGGAGTATTCCTCTATCCCGCAGTCGATCAGGATATCCCCGGCGGTCTCGTTGGATTTTATCCGGTGGAACGAGCCGGACAAAAGCTCGCCCGCAAGGTCGTCAGCCTTTGCGGGATCGGTGAGCAGCACTTCGCGCAGACGCTCGAGCTTATCCCGGAAGGAGGGATCGGCGGTATCGGGCTTTCCGCCGCTCCAGATGCTTTCGTGGGAGAGCTGTATGCACTCCCGTCCGACTCCGCCAAAGAGCATCGCGCCGGAAAAGCCGTTTCCGACCGGCGACGCCAGCTCCCATTCCTCCGCCGGAGAATCGAGAAACAGCACATGATCATTCATCGGCTCCGCTCTCCTTTACAAAGAACTGTATCTTCTCGTCCGAATATCTTCCGATATAGATAAGCAGCAGAAGCGAGATCGCGGCTCCGGCGAGCATTATCATGTAATAGGCTCCATCCGACAGCTCGCCGAATCGCTCTCCTATCACCGTGAACAGATTGAAGCCGAAATGCACGCAGATGCAGGCGGTCAGCGACTGATACTTGATCCTTATATAACAGAATATATATCCGAACAGCGCCGCGTAGCACATCTGGATGATATTTCCGTGCACCATTCCGAATACCCACGAGGAGATCAGCATCGCCGCGAACATCGGCATCCCCTGACAGAGCCGCGAGTACATCAGCCCGCGGAAGGTTATCTCCTCCACGATCGGAGCGCAGACCAGCGTCGTCAGCAGCGTTATGACCGTCCCCGACTCGACAAAGACCTCATTGCTGACATTGTAGGACTCGATCCAGCTCTCCGGAAAGGGTATGAAGCCCAGAAATACCGAAATGAACATATTCAGCGACATTCCGAACAGAATGAGGATCGGTATCTGCATCACCGGGAGCTTCGTTATGCCCATCTCGGCGAGCGGCTTTTTGCCCCTGATCCTGAATATGATGACAAAGGTCAGCACCGCGAGTATCCCGGCGGTGAGGGTTATGTGAAGCGAATATCTGTCGATTATCTCATAGACCCGGTCGGTGATCTCGTACATCACCGTTTCGTAGTCGAGCATATCGGCGTCGGTGTAGCCCGACGAGACGTAAAAGGTCGCGCCTATCGAGACCCAGTTGACCACTATGACCTGCCAGATAAAATAGATCGCGAAATACAGCAGCGCCTTTCCAAGCGCCTTTACAAAGCTCTTTAAGGACATATTATCACTCCAAGCAACATTTATTCAAGCAAAATCAAAGGAATTATATCACACGGCGGGACAAAAATAAACAGCTTTTTTGTAAACATCGAGCTCCTTTGTCAGCCTTGGCGCGGGGAACGAAAAATTTACAAATAGCGTTTTACAAAAAAGCCCGGCTGTGGTATAATAGATGCAATGATTCGAAAAACAGCGAGGTAATCATGGCAAACGAACAGACAGAAAAACTCTTTTCGGAAATACTCGACCGCCGGATACTCAAAAAGGCGGTATATTCAAAAGCCGCGGACAAGGCTGTCACAAAGCTCGTGATCTCGCCCTTCCGCAGAGCCGACGGGAGTATCATGCTCTCGGCCGAAAGCTTCTGCGGCGACAATAAGGCGATACGGAAAAATCTCCCCTGCGATCCCGCCGAGCTCGTCCGTCCCGCGCTCGAGGGCTTCAGACAGGTCAATATCTTCACGACCGCCGGAGACCTCGAGCTGCGCCGCTCAAAGTCCGGCTCGGTGCATATCTCGGGAAAGCTCGCTCCCGACGCCGGAGAGGCTGAGGTCGCGTCCCACGACGAGCACAAAAATTATATCATCGACCCCTCCCGCGACGCCGGCTTCCTCCGGGAGCTGGGGCTCGCCGACAGAAGCGGTCGGATCCACGACAAAAAGCAGGCGAAATTCCGTCAGATAAACCGCTTCCTCGAGATCATCCGCGACGTGGAATCGGAGCTTCCGTCCGACCGCCCGCCGGTGATCTGCGATCTCTGCTGCGGCAAGAGCTATCTGACCTTTGCGGTCTATTATTACTTCACGGCGCTGAAAAAGCGCGAAGTCAGGATGTACGGCGTCGATCTGAAAGCCGACGTCATTGAGTTCTGCAATGAAGCCGCCGCGCGTCAGGGCTTCTCACAGCTCAAATTCGTCTCCGGGAACATAAACGAGTATACTCCGCCCGAAAAGCCGGACATGGTGATCTCGCTCCACGCCTGCGACATAGCGACCGATATCGTGCTCTATAACGCGGTGCGCTGGGGAGCCGGAGTGATACTCTCCACGCCCTGCTGTCACCACGAGATGTCAAAGCAGCTCTCGCAGAAAAACGACAGCGCGCCGATGCGGGACGGGCTTTCATTCATCCTCGGCTGCTCGATGACAAAGCAGAAATTCTGCGACGCGGCGACCGACGCGCTGAGAGTCAAGCGGCTCTCGTCCTGCGGCTACGACGTTTCGACGCTCGAGCTGATCGACCCGGACGAAACTCCGAAAAATCTGATGATCCGCGCCGTCCTCGACCCGAAAAAGAGCGCTGAGACCTGCGCTCGCGAGCTTGAGGAATACCGCGGGATCTGCGCGGGTCTCGGAGTTGCGCCCTATCTCGACCGGCTTTTCAAAAATGAAGTCTGAAAAAATCCTTAACCGCCTGACTGTCGCCGTTTCGGCGGCTGTGTGCCTGTATTACGGCGTGTATCTGATTCTCTGCCTTGCCGGAGTGGACTCGAGAGTGATGTCGCTTTTCGCGCTGGGAGTCATGGCTGTGGTCTCTCTGCCTCTGATATTCGCAAAAAAGCTGAAAAAGGCGCTCGGCAGAGGATTCAGAGCGGCGCAGGTGATCTTCACGTCGCTGCTCTGCGTCTATCTTGCGACGCTGATCGCGTTCTGGTGCTATATAGGCTTCGACTCGGCGAAAAACGCGGAGGGCTACGCGGTCGCGGCGTCTGCGCTCGGAGACACCGGAGCGGATACGCTGATAGTGGTATTCGGCTGCCGGACCAACGCCGACGGGCCGGGAAAAACGCTCGAGCTGCGGCTCGACGAGGCGGTCAAGCTGATGAACGCTCTGCCCGACGCGATCTGCGTCGTCAGCGGCGGTCAGGGCGCGAGCGAGCCGACCGCCGAATCGACGGCGATGAAGAATTACCTCGTCGGACAGGGCGTCTCTCCCGAGCGCGTTATCGAGGAGCCCGACTCCCACACGACGAGCGAGAATGTCCGTTTCACAAAAAAGCTCGTCGAGGAGCTCGGCATTGAACGCAGCCGGATAATCGGCGTCTCCACCGCCTTTCACCTGCCGAGGATAGAAGCGCTCGCAAGACGCTACTGGCAGCCGATAGAGGTCTGCGCCGCTCCGTCTCCGAGCATGGCGCTCTATTTTGTCAGCATGGTGCGGGAATATCTGTCGTACATCAAGATGACCTTTTTCGACACGGCGGTATTCACCTTCTGAGACTCAGCGCTCGGGAGCGTGTCCGCGAGCGGCTTTATAAGTCCGGTAAAAGTGCGCGGTGTCGTAGAAGCCGAGCATATCGGCAATCTGCGCGGCGGTGAGATTTCCGGACGACAGCAGCTCGTCGGCGCGGTCAATACGGCAGCGGCTGCGGTATTCGAGCGGCGCAAGCCCTCCCGAGCAGAGCTTGAAGCGCTTTCTGAAGCCGGTCTCGGACATACAGCAGCCGCGCGAAAGCTGTCCGACGTCGAGAGGTCTTTCGGGATGGCGCTCGATCTCAAGCATTATCGCCCGTATCTCCCGGTCGGTCTCGTCGAGCCCGTTCATGGCGGCTTTCATCGAAAGCCCGGAGAGTATGCGGAAGATCTCCGCGCGGACTCTCAGCCGGTCGCTGATATTGTCGACTACAGCCTCAAAGCGTCTCGAAAGCCCCTCGTCCCGGGTCACGAGAAAGGGATCATTCACATACACTCCGCCGTTCTCGTTCTCAATGGCGAAGTCGACGTATATCCCCTCCGAGTTCTCGCTGCCCTCTACCCGTGAGACATATCTCGTTCCCACCGGCAGAAAGATAATATCGCCCGACAGAAGCGTCAGCCGCGGCTTTCCGTCAACATAATAGCGCCGCTCGCCCGAAAGCATCAGATAGAGCAGATCGCATTTTCTTCCCTCGCGCGCCATAATATTATCAGCGGCTCCGCACTTCCAGGTATATTTAGCGGAGCTTATGAATTTTACGTTCACATCGAGCTTTGACAGCCCGGCAAAATCTGTCTCTGTCATGGTGGATCAGCCTTTCTCAGAAAAAATACCGAAACGTACACTAAATTTACCGATATATACATTGTATCATAAATCAAAATGGTTTACAATAGATATGCGATATAAATCACACTTTTTTGAAAGGATTTGAGATTATGAACGATATAAGAGTAGGACTCATCGGCTGCGGAGGAATTTCCGGAGCTCATCTTCCTCAGCTGAGAGACGCGGAGGGCTGCAAAATCCATGCGCTCTGCGACATCAACAAGGACAGGTTAAGCGCCGCCGGAGACAGGTACGGCGTTCCCGCCGAGCGCAGATTCACCGACTATCACGACCTTATAAGTCACCCGGAGGTAGACGCTGTGGATATCTGCACGCCGAACTTTCTGCACGTCCCGATGGCGACGGCTGCCGTCGAAGCCGGAAAGCCCTTCTGCTGCGAAAAGCCGCTCGGAGTCAGCTACGACGAGACGCTGAAGCTCAAGGAGCTCGCCGACGCAAAGGGGATCAAGTCGATGGTCTGCTTCTCCTACCGCTTCAAGCCGGCGGTACGCTATGCAAAGTACCTCGTCGACCGCGGAGAGATCGGAAACGTCATCTCGATCTACGCGCAGTACTTCAAGTCGAGCGCGTTCATGAAGGATCGTCCGCTTGACTGGCGCTTTGTCGGTCATGACGCGCGCTACGGAGTCTCGGGAGACCTCGGCGTGCATATACTCGACCTCGCGTCCTTCCTTGCCGGAGACGTGACAGCCGTGACCGCCGACCTCGGCATCGCCGTCAAGGAGCGCAGACGCATCGGCAGCGACGAGATAGCTCCGGTCGAGACCGACGATTTCTGCCACTTCCTCGCAAAGTTCAGCGGCGGAGCCTCGGCAACCTTCTCGATCACCCGCGCGGCGTTCGGCAACTCGAACCAGATCAGAGTCGAGATCTACGGCGATAAGGGCGGCTTCCGCTTCGACCTGAACCACGACGACCGCCTTGAATACTACACCGGCGGCATCAAGGCGGGCAACGCTATCGAGAAGATGGAGACTGTCGAGGTTCCCGCCGAGTTCCGCGCCGTTCAGATGCAGTGCTTCATCGACCTGCTCCACGGCAAGCCCGACCGCTACATACCGACGCTCGAGGACGGAGTAAAGCTCCAGCGCGTGCTCGACGCTATCCTCGAATCGGACGAGAAGCGTCAGTGGATAAATATCTGACATAGCCGAAAGCCTGCCGCGTCACGCGGCAGGCTTCTCTGCTTCATATTCGTTCTTTTCTCCGTAGAGATACAGCCCGCTGCCGTCCGAGATAAAGACTATCGAGCCGTTTCTGTCGGTGCGCAGGATATGATCCGCAGGGACGCCGTATTCTTCGAGCCGGTTCAGAACCTCGCGGTGAGGATGACCGTAATCGTTGTCTCTGCCGCAGGAGATCACAGCCCACTCGGGCGAGACGGCGGCTAAGAACCCGTCTCCCGATGAGGTGTTCGAGCCGTGATGCCCGACCTTCAACAGCGTGCTGTCAAGCTCCTGTGCCGGAAAATCCGCGAGCATCGCCGACTCCGAATCGAGCTCGGCGTCTCCGGCAAGCAGGAACGAGGTCTCGCCCCATTCGACGCGTACGACGATGCTGCCGTCGTTGGAAGCCGTATCCAAGCCGGAGCCCGGAGCTAAGACTCTGAAGCTGACGTCGCCGATCGTGTACTTTGCGCCGTACTCGGGGACGAGCAGCTCGACGCCGCGCCTGTCTGCCCTGTCGAGCAGCTTTTTCAGCGAATAGGACTCCGAGTCGGACCCGCAGAGCATCAGCCGGTCGACCTCAAAGCTGTTTATTATCATGTCCGCGCCGCCGATGTGATCCTCGTGCGGGTGAGTGCAGATAAAGCAGTCGAGATTCTTTACTCCAAAGGCGCGCAGATAGCGCCGGAGCGTCTCCTCGGAGTCGTTAGTCCCCGAGTCGATCAGTATCGCCGTCCTGTTCGAGCGCAGAAGTATCGAATCCCCCTGCCCGACGTCGATGAAATGCGCCTCGAGCTCGCCGTCCGCGAGCTTCCGGACATAGAGGTCGGTGAGCCTGCTGTATTCGATCCCGAGCTGCTCCGCAAGCCCGCCGAGCCTGTCTCCCCAGCCGATGTACGCAAACGCCAGCCCGACTATCAGCACCGAGACGATCAGCGCTCCGAGCTTTCCGGAAAAGCGTCCGGTATTTTTCTTCATCAGAGCTTCATCGAAAGCGATATGCGCTTTTTATCGGTATCGACCGACAGCACCTTGACCTTGACGATATCTCCGACCGACAGAACCTCGCTCGGATGCCTGATAAATTTATTCGAGATCTGCGAGATATGCACAAGCCCGTCCTGATGCACGCCGATATCGACGAACGCGCCGAAGTCTATCACGTTCCGCACCGTTCCGGTGAGGATCATGTCGGGCTTGAGGTCGGCGATGTCGAGTATGTCGTCGCGGAGCACAGCCGCCGGGAGACTGTCGCGGATATCGCGTCCCGGCTTTTCAAGCTCGCCGATGATGTCCTCAAGGGTCGGTTCGCCGACGCCGAGCTCCTCGCAGAGCTTTTTCATGCCGAAGCTGCGGCACTTCTGCCTGAGGTCTCCGAGCCGGCTGTTCTTAACGTCGTCAAAGGTGAAGCCGAATTTTTCGATCAGCTTCCTTGCCGCCGGATA
>CACXED010000183.1 GCA_902766575.1 uncultured Ruminococcus sp.
GACAGCCTGCCCGACTATAGCGAACAGGCTGTTCTTGACCGAATTTTCGGAGCGCATCACCTGATCTCAACGACGTCGAAGCCGAGATCCTCGACGGCGTTCTTCAGCTCGGCGTCGGAAGCCTTGCCGCTGACTTCGGCGGTTCCCTTTTTGAGGTCGACCTTGACGCTCTCTCCGAGCGCCTTGAGCGCCTTTTCGACGCGGGCGACGCAGTGCTCGCAGTGCATACCTGAAATAACTATGGTTTTCATGACATTATCTCCTATTTTTGTCAATATTTGTTCAATCTCAATGCGTTGGTGACGACGAACAGCGAGGACAGGCTCATCGCCGCTGCTCCGATCATCGGGCTGAGCGTTATTCCGAGCGGCACGAGCACGCTCATCGCGATCGGGATGGATTCTCCGGTCAGCGCCGATTCATCCGCTATATATTTTTTACTTATTCTGTGCTTCTTTTCCGGAATTATCCGCTCTGCGGCGAAAAACGATCAGCTTTGAGGTCACATAGTTGAGGATCACTGTCACGACCGAGACGATGATCTTAGCCAGATTCTCGTTGACGTGAAGGATCTCAACCGTCAGTGTGAGCAGCAGCGTCTCGACCACTCCGGAAAACAACCGCGAGGCGTAGAACTGCCAAAGCTCCCTGAAGATTCCGGCGCGCGTGGTCGCCCTGTTCTCAAAGACCCAGAGACGGTTGGTCACGAACGCAAAGGTCACTGCCGCGATCCATGAAACGACCTGCGAGATCAGATAATGAACGTGCAGCGCGTCGTTGAGTATGAAATAAACTCCAAAGCTGACGAGCGTCGTCAGTCCGCCGAAGAACAGATATGAGATTATTTCACGGTATTTTATTAAAAGCGCTTTGATTTTTTCAAGCATTTTTCAGAAGCTCCTTGTAGCCGTCGTAATCGGACAGCAGATTAACCGCCGCAAGCAGCGCGTTCGCAGAGATGTTGTCGGGCAGCCCAAGCCGTCCGCAGAGCCTTGCGCGTCTTTCCGCGCTCCCATCTCCGCCCGAGAGACCGTCGGCAAAGAAGTCAGCCTTTGTGACCTCTCGCCCGCGCTTTTTCGTCTCCGAGCCTGCGGCAAACGGATAGAACAGCTCGCGCAGCGTGTCTGTGTCTATCCCCTCGACGCCGAGCAGCCCCGCCTTTGACGGAGCTTTCTTGCGCCGTTCCCTGCCCTCGATCTTTGGCGTATAGAGGTTTATCAGCTTGTCCTTTGGCAGTATCGAGCGAAAGTAATTCCGTATCACGAGCCCGGCGCCGTCGCTGTCGGTCAGGACTATAAGCCCGCGCGGCTCGGCGAGACGGCGTATCAGGAGCTTTTTCTCTTCTGATCTGAATACTCCGAAGCCGTCGGTCGTGATGATCTGCGCGTCTATCACCGATGCGAGCTTGATCTTGTCGTATTTTCCCTCGACCGCCACCGGTATGTCGATCTTGAGCCTTTCAGTCTGTCCGGTCATCAGAACACCCGCCTTTTTCTCAGCTGTGACGCCTGTACAATAAGCCGCTCGAGCAATATGAACTCGTCTGCGGCGCTCGACTTCATCGCGGCGTCGGCCGCAGCGCAGAGCTCAATAATTCCCTCGAGCGCACGGCGGTCGGCGGCTTTCGCCTTTTCCATTCTCAGCTTTGCGACAAAAGGATGAATCCCGAGCCGCTTTGCCGCCTCGTCCGACGTGACGCCCGAGTCGGCGTAGAGCTTCAGCGACAAAAGATCCATATATATCTTGGTGACGCTGCCGAGTATCACCTGCGGAGCGACGCCCTTCTGCTTCATATCGCCGAGCGCCCAGAACGCCTTGTCGTTGTCGGTAGCGAGTATCGCGTCGGCAAAATCAAAGGCTCCGACCTCCTTGTTGTGAGGGCAGATCAGGTCGATATCCGCCTTCTGCAGCTTGTCCCGCTCCTTTGATTTGAGATAGCATCTCAGCTTTCCGATCTCGCCCTCGAGAGTCGTCATATCGTGTCCGACCGTGTCGATGAGATATATGCACTCGTCCGGCTCGGCGATCAGCTTTTCGGAGGTGAAGTGTCTCTGCACCCAGAGCACCAGACGCTGAGTCGGCTCGTGAGCGAACTCGACCGGTACTGCGTACTTTGAGATCAGCTTCATCCACGCGCTCGGAGCCTTTGTATCGCCCGGGTCAAAATTCTCGGGCGTGGTATAGACGACGAGCAGCGTGTCATCGCTTGAAGCTGCGGCTTTCAGCGCGGTCTCGATAGCGTCGCTGTCCTCCTTTTTGCGGTATTCCGCAAAGGGCAGACAGTAGATCTCCACGAGCTTCAGATCGGTCATCATCGCCGGCGCCAGCACAGCCGAGATCAGCGAATCGGGCGTATAGCTGTCGCGCGTTATCACGAAGTGGTTGAAGGCAGACAGGCTCTCGTCCGGGCAGAGCTTTTCACGGAGCGATTCAAGCTCGCGGCGCTTGAGAAAGCCCTCCTCGCCGTAGAAAAGATAGGCTCCCGGCTTGGGCTGCTTCATCAGGGCGCGGAACTGACCGCCCGTCATGACCTTAGCGGCTTTTGCGCCCATTATTCGATCACCGAGACCGAGATCATGATCTTTGTGTGCTCGGTCGACGCGCCGCGGAATTCAAGGCTGTAATCGAGCTCGATCTCGCCGCCGTTTTCGGTCATGTCGTTGCGGACGTCCCAGGTGCGCACGCAGATCTCGAACGCCATCACGTCGGTGTTGTAGGCGCAGTTGTTGCGCTTGCCCTCCTCAAAGACGAGAGCCGTCTCGACGCTTCCGGTTCTGAGCATCGTTATAAGCCCCGGATCGTTCCTCTCGAACGAGACTGAGGTGCAGGCGCCCTCCATGCCGGTGAGCTCGGTCTCGAAATATTCGATCTCGATCCGGTCGTCGCTTATACGGAGCACGCCCTCGGTGTCCATATCGAGGCGCTCGGATTCGGGCTCAGGCTCGCCGTCCTCGCCGATCTTTACCTGTATGTTGCCGTCCTCGTCGGTCTCCGACGCCATTCCGGAGTGTATGGACGTCAGCCTTATCATCGCTTTTTTTGTAACAGATTTCATCGTTTTCTCCATAGTAATATTTATGTTTCAATTATAACATTCTTCCGGGTCAAAATCAAGAGCAAACTGTAAACAAATTACCTGCCCGTGAATAATTTGTCAGGATTCATATTCCCGCGGCAGGATAAAATATTCATAAAGCTAATTAAGGCAACACCGCACAATTCACGGCTAAAGCCTTAAGCACGCATCTGCTTGCCCTTTTTCCGTCATACTTCACAAAAATCCTTGACAGGGGCGGTACCCTGCCTGCGGATTTTTGTATCGTCTGACGAA
>CACXED010000184.1 GCA_902766575.1 uncultured Ruminococcus sp.
ATGGAGATCTGGAACAACGTCTTCTCGCAGTTCAACAACGACGGAAACGGCAACTACACTGAGCTCGCTCAGAAGAACATAGACACCGGAATGGGACTCGAGCGTCTCGCCTGCGTCATGCAGGGCGTGGACAATATGTTCCTCGTCGACACCAACCGCAAGATCCTCGACAAGGTCTGCGAGATAGCGAAAAAGACCTACGGCGCAAACGATAAGGACGATATCTCTATCCGCGTCTGCACCGACCACATCAAGTCCGCGATGTTCATGATCGCCGACGGCGTTATCCCCTCCAACGAGGGTAGAGGCTATGTCCTCAGACGCATCATCCGCCGCGCGCTCAGACACGGCAAGCTGCTCGGTATCGATCGTCCGTTCCTCGCCGAGCTCTGCGAGGTCGCGATGGATCAGAACAAGGGCGCGTACCCTGAGCTCTCCGAGAAGCACGACTATGTCATCAAGGTCCTCACGATGGAGGAGGAGCGCTTTGATGCGACTATCGACGCCGGACTCACCATCCTGTCGAACCTGATGCGCCGCGCGCTGACCGACGGCATCAACACGATCTCGGGCGAGGAGGTCTTTAAGCTCTACGATACCTTCGGCTTCCCGATCGACCTGACCCGCGAGATCGTCGGCGAGAATAACCTCAATATCGACGAGGAGGCTTTCCAGGCGCTCATGTCGGCTCAGAAGAACCGCGCGCGCATGGCAAGAGCCAACATTTCCGGCTGGAGCGAGAGCTCGAAAACTCTGCTCGCCGAGCTTCCCAAGACCGAATTCACCGGCTATAAGGAAACTGTTACCAACGACGCAAAGGTTATCGCTATCCTCGTCGACGATGAGTCGGTCGAGCGCGTGACCGAGGGCGACTGCACGATAATCCTCGACAAGACTCCTTTCTATGGCGAGGGCGGAGGTCAGGTCGGCGACGTCGGTACTATCTACGACCACGACACAATGATAACCGTAACCGACACCAAGAAGTCGGACGGAGTCTATATCCACCTCTGCACGCTCGTCAACGGCGACGTCAAGGTCGGCGACCCGGTCAGAGCCGAGGTCGACGCTATGCGCCGCGTAGCTATCCAGCGCAACCACTCGGCGGCTCACCTGCTTCAGGCGGCGCTCCGTCAGGTGCTCGGAAATCACGTCGAGCAGGCGGGCTCTTATGTCGACGACAAGCACGTCCGCTTTGATTTCACGCATTTCACCGCTCTGACGCCCAAGGAGCTTGAGGCTGTCGAGGGACTTGTCAACGCTCATATACTGCTCGGCGAGGACGTCACCACCGTCGAGACCGATATCGAGACCGCGAAAAAGAGCGGCGCTATGGCGCTGTTCGGCGAGAAATACGGCTCTGTCGTCCGCATGGTGAAGATGGGAACCTTCTCAACCGAGCTCTGCGGCGGTACTCACGTCGACA
This sequence comes from uncultured Ruminococcus sp., assembly GCA_902766575.1. GTDB lineage: Bacteria > Bacillota > Clostridia > Oscillospirales > CAG-272 > Flemingiibacterium. The sequence continues at coordinate 1,427 of CACXED010000184.1, forward strand.
ACACCGGAAAGTGCGGACTTTTCAAGATTACCTCCGAATCCTCGGTCGCTGCCGGAGTGCGCCGCATCGAGGGCATCACCGGACTCGGCGTGCTCACCTATCTCCACGACAAGGAGTCCCTTATCGACGAGACCGCGCATGAGCTCAAGTCCAATCCCTCCGACATCGCGAAGCGCGCGGCTCAGCTCAGCGAGGAGCTCAAAGCGGCTAAGCACGAGATCGAGTCGCTGAACGCAAAGCTCGCGGCTTCAAAGACCACAGACATCATGAAAAACGCGGTCAAGGTGGGCTGCCTGACTGTCGTCTCGGCAAAGACCGACGGAATGACTCCCGACGCTGCGCGCGGCGTGATAGACGATCTCAAGTCCAAGGATCCGGCGATCGTGGCAGTCATCGCGACGAATATCGACGGCAAGCTGAACCTCATCTGCGGATGCGGCAAGGACGCGGTCAAGGCTGGCGCTCTGGCGGGCAAGATCGTCGGAGCCGTTGCAAAGCTCTGCGGCGGAAAGGGCGGCGGACGTCCCGACAGCGCGATGGCAGGAGCTTCTGATGCGTCAAAGCTCGACGAGGCTCTCGCTGCGGTTGCGAACATAGTCGCCGAAGTTATCTGAATTTTCTGAAAAACACTTGAAATAAGCCTCCTGATGTGATATAATAAACAAAAATCACATCAGGAGGTATTTTATGTATCTGACTCAGCTTTATCCAACGCCCAAGACTTTTGCCGAGCGGGAGGGCGAGCCGTTCCGGTTCGGAGCGGTCTGCGGCGTGGTTCTCCCGAAGAATACCTCGCCGGAGATGGCGGAGAATGTCGGAAAGCTCTGGCGTCGGTTCACATTCACCGCGTCGGAGCTGAAGATCACCGAGTCGGGGAGCGGCTTTTACGCGATCTTCCACACCAGTGGCGAGTCGGGCGCTCTGCCGAACGCGATCCAGCCCGGAAGCTATTACCGCATCCGTGTCGATCAGCGCGGAGCGGTCGTCGGAGCGGTCAGCGAAAAGGCTCTCTCCGACGGAATCTCGATGCTGATGCAGCTCATCGTCCCGCTTGACCTCTCCGAGGGCAGGGAAGCGTTCATCATTCCCGCGTCCGAGCTTTCGGGCGAGCCGTCGCTGGCTGTCCGTATGCTGCACCTCTGCGTTTTCCCCGAGAGTCGGCTCGAAACGCTCGAAAAGGCGATAGCCTTTGCGGGATTTCTCGGCTTCACGCATATCGTCCTCGAATTCTGGGGGATGCTGAAATACGACGCGAACCCCGCGCTGTCATGGGATCGCGCGTTCACAAAGCGGCAGATAAAACCGCTGATCTATCTCGCGCGCGGCTACGGGATGGAGGTCATTCCGATGCTGAATCATCTCGGTCACGCGACACAGTCGAGGGCTACAATGGGACGTCACACGGTGCTCAATCAGAATTCGCGGCTGCAAATGCTGTTCGAGCCGGACGGCTGGACGTGGTGCGTGACAAATCCCGAGACGAAAAAGCTGCTCCGCGAGCTACGCGGCGAACTGATCGAGCTCTGCGGAGACGGCGGGTATTTCCATCTCGGCTGCGACGAGGCGTATTCCTTTGCGACCTGTCGCGAGTGCTCGAAGCACAGCGCGCCCGAGCTGCTCGCCGAGTATCTGAACGAAATCTCGGCTGAACTTGAAAAAACGGGCAGACGCGCTATAATCTGGCACGACCAGCTTCTGAAGCGCAGCGACTGCGATCCGGATTTCAAGGATCCGATAGTCGTCTGCAACTCGCTCGGAGTTCCGGCTGGCGACACGACTCCGGCAGTCGATCTGCTTGACAGAAGAATCATTATCGCCGACTGGCAGTACGACTACAAAACGAGCGAGAACCCGAGCACGCCTTTCTTCATCAAAAAGGGCTTCGACGTGCTCTGCTGCCCGTGGGACGATTCGAGGAACGTCCGGGGACTCTGCGAATCCGCACGCACGAACGGCGCGATGGGAGTGATGCTGACGACGTGGCATCACCTGCCGAATTACATTCACGAGCTGCCGAAGATGGCGAATTTCGTCTGGCAGAGCGGAAATTATAAATCCGCACCCTACACCGAGGTCGCCGCGCTGTTGAGAAAGCTCGGGGACTTCAACAGCTACGAGACCGCCGGCTGGAGCGACCGCGAGGTTGACGGCTGACAAATTATAAAAAAATGTCTCTCCGGTGAAAATTCCGGAGAGACTTTTTTCAGTTGCCTCAATTGACAGCCCTTAAGAGCCTGACCGGGCCGAGCAGTCCGGACGGCGGTATCTGCATGAAGGTCGAGAAGTGATCCCTGACACGGTTCGCCAGAGTGTTCGAGACGATGATCTCGAGCCGATTCTCTCCCGGCTTCACAAAATCGCTGATCTCGAACGAATACGGCGGGCAGATGCGCTCGCCGACATGGCAGCCGTTCAGCGTCAGCGACGCGCACTCGCCGACAAAGCCGAGGTCGAGCTTCAGGCGTTCAGCTTTTTCGAGCGTGAATGTCGTCTCATATTTCATCTTTCCCGAGAAGTCGGGCAGCTCGTCCGCTCCGGTGACGTTGAAAAGCTCCGAGGTCGTTTTGTAGGGCTTGAAATCGGTGAGATTTTCCGAGTCGGCTATTGAAATCCCGTATTCGCAGTCGAGATCGCAGAGCTCGCTCCATTCGGTTTTCGCGGGAAGCTCGGTCTCACCGCAGAAGTCGATCAGGCAGGACTGATAAGGCAGGAGCCTGATTGTTATCTTGCCGTCAGCCGTCTCGCCCGAATAGCTGCCGTCGCCGAGCAGATCGAGATAGGCATATCTGCCGCTCACGCCGAACGACACGACCGCGTCTGTCGTCTCTGAAACCGATTCGTTGAACAGCATGAAAATGTCCGATTCGCCTCTGCGGCAGTGATAGATCCGCAGGAGCTCGCTCTGACCCTCGACCGAGATCGACGCGAGACCGGCTTCGCGAACCCTTTCGGCGAGCTTGTCGAGCGGTACAGCTTCGGCTTCAAATGGGCAGTTCTCCGACGCTTTGTCGATGAACCAGACCGGAACTCCGCCGTCGATAAGCCTTTTTGCGGCTGTGAAGAATTCCTCACTTTGAAGTTCAGCCCACGGAACGATCAGACAGCCGTAGCTCTCGCCGTTTAGGCAGAGCCGATTGTCCTTTATCTCCGCGCCGCCGAGATAATCGGTCGGGACGATATCGAAGTCGATCTTATCGTCGTAGAGCGCCTTCGCGGGCTTCTGAGTGTACATATATTTCCCGCCATGCTCCCAGTCGCAGTTGAGCCATTCGGCTTCGCCGTGATAGAGAATCGCCGCGTCGGCGATATGAACCGCTCCGGTCAGCAGATGCGCCGCTTTGTTCGTATATTCCATCAGCACCCTGAAGCCCTCGAACTGCGGGTCGTGACCCTCCGCGCCGAAGTGCGGCGGGCAGTCTGGGTTCGGATATGTCGGGCTGAATGCGTGGGGGACGAAGTGATTGATTCCGCGGACGAGCAGATAGTCTATCAGCCACTTCATGAACGGCAGGCTCTCCGCCCAGCCGTAGGCTCCGAAGACCTCGCACATCGCGCGGCGCTGCATTTCGGGCTTGAGGTGCGCGAGCGATGAGCCCAACTTTGCGAGAACATAGTTGAAAAATTCGCCGTCGAGCGCGTTTCCGGCGGCTGACGCGGTGTGGATAATGCTCTCCATTCCGGGCATGACCTGATGCAGAACGATATCGATACCGCTCATGTCCTGACCGTCGAGCGAGCGGAAGTAGTGTCC
>CACXED010000185.1 GCA_902766575.1 uncultured Ruminococcus sp.
CATTCGCCATCCGTCGAAGAAAAATCTGTTCGATTTCGCCGACGTCTGCATCGACGACTTCAATCCGGTGGGCGACGCGGCGGTGAATGTTCCCGGCTTTAAGACGACGATCGCGCCGATTTCAAATATAGTCGATTTCTACATCGCCCATATGCTCGAAATCAAGACGGTCGCCGAATGCGTCAAACGCGGCATCACCCCGCCGGTCTGGTCGAGCGCCAACGTCCCCGGCGGCGATGAGAAGAACGCCGCGCTGATTGAAAAATACCGTCCGCGCGTGAAGATGCTGTGAGGAGAAAGAATTATGCTTCAGGAAAAATTAGAGCTGCTGCTTAATAAATACCAGGTCACATCGGACGCGAAAATAAGCGCCGACGGCAGAAGCGTCCGAATCGGCGGCGAGGTATATCCGCTGCTGTCCCATCGCTTTGAGCGCCGATTTGTCGAGCTGCGCCGTATGCTCCACGACGGCACTATCAGCGGCGTGTCGGCGATCCGCTGCGGAAATGTCGGAACATCCGAAAAATCGCTCGACGAGCTGATACTGCGCGAGCTGGACATCTGCCGTTTTCTGTCGGGTCGGGAGATCGTCAGCATCGCCGCCTTCGGACGTGATAGACGCGCGGAGAATCTTATCGCCGTGCTCGACAATGACGTCGTATGCTCGATCGAGGTTGCGAATACTCTGCCAAGTGGTGCGCAGACCATCGACAAGCATGAGGTGATTAGCGCCCGCGGACTGGTCTGCGACCGGGTAGTCGATACGCAGATACCGCAGAATTCGATTTATCTCTATGCCGACGAGAACATCGCCTATACCGATGTGGACTTCGAGCTTTACGGGCTTGACGCCGACAAGGCGGCATCGGTCCGCGCGGCCTTCGCCCTTGCAAAGGACGAAACGCTGCGCCAAAGCGCGCTTTGTGACATGGAGACGCTTCGCAATCTGCTCTCCTGCGCCACGAAATCGGCCGCCGACGGCAGAAAGGTTACAATATAAGGAGGGATCGGAAATGAACCGCTTGAAAATCGCAATGATGTCAATGACTCACGGTCACACGAGAAAATATTATCAGGTACTGAAGGAGAATCCCAAGCTCGAATGGGTCGCCGTCTCCACCGCCAACGACGAGGTCAGACGGATATTCAAAAATTCGGTGGACGGAATCCCCTGCTATGATTCGGATATCGAAATGCTGGACGCACACCCCGAAATCGAAGCGGTGGTGCTTGCCAGCGAAAACTGCGAGCATCTGCGTCAGATGAAGCTCTGCGCCGAGCGCGGCATACATATCCTGTCGATGAAGATCCCTACATTTGATATGGACGAATACGACCAGATGATCGAGCTTGTCGAAAAGCATGATGTAATATGCCAAATTGAGCTGGAGCTGCACTACAATCCGGTCGTCCGCCGGATGAAGGAGATCAGCGAATCGGGCAAGCTCGGCAATATCCTTTCCTTCAAGGCGACAAACACCACATTGTCGCCGGTATGGGCCTTCCCATGGCAGGGTATGCCCGAAAAGAGCTACGGAAAGCGCGTACCTCTGCGCGAGGGTGACAATCGCTTCCGCGGCGGAGCGCTCTGCGACCATCCGCACATATTCGACCTGATACGCGAGATCACCGGAAGCGAATTTGACACGGTCTATGCCGCCGTCGCGCCCAATATCCGTCCCGACATCGAGGAGGAGGATATGCTCAACGTCGTCGGACGCATGAAGAACGGAGTCGTATTCTCGCTCGATCCGTCGTGGTCGAACATGGAGGAGCGGCTTAAAGTCCCCGGCCCCGGCTGGGAGGTCGCTCCGAAGCGCATGGAGGTCAATCTGATCATAAACGGCGAAAAGGGCACGCTTATGACCGACTGCTTCGGCCCGAACACCTATCACAACGGCGCGCCCAACGACCGCTATACGGTCAACTACACCTATTTTGACGAATGGGTCGGACTCATCGATGAGTTCGTCGACAACATCCGCCTGCACCGTCTGCCGAAGATAAATCTGCGCCGTCACCGCGAGACGATCCGCGTCATGAACGCGATATACGAGAGCATCCGTATCGGCGACAGCGTGAACCTATGAAATCCTCGGGCAGGATCATCGAAATAACCGAACGGCTCGCCGAGGAGCTGCGCGCCGGACACTATGGAGCTCCCGGCGAAAGATTTCTCACGGTAAGGCAGCTCGCCGGGCGCTTCGGCGTCTCGCTGAGCAGCGCCTGCCGGATTTTTTCCGAGCTTTCGGAGCGCCAGCTGATCTGTCTCGACGGAAAAAATTATTACATCACCACCGGCTATGTTCCAAAGGAGTCGCCCTATGGCGGAATACTCGCCAAAAGTCGGCGCCGGATGCTCGGAATGATCGAAAACAATATCAATACGCCATATTTTTCGGCGCTGGCGCAGGAGCTGAGCGGCGCCGCTGCCAAGGAGGGCTACCGGCTGATCCTCGCGACCAGCGGCGGCGATATCAGACGCGAGGCCGAGATACTGCGCGATTTCCGGGAGCTTGGGGTCTGCGGAGTGTTCACCTGTCCCAGCATAGCTCCGGGACTGACCGATATCTATTCGATCTATCCGCTGCCGGTGGTCTCGCTGGGACGCGATTTAGAGCTTGAGAACTGCGATACGGTGTTGGTCGACAATTTCAGCGCGGGCGCTCAGGCGGCAAAGCATCTCTACGAGATCGGCTGTCGGCGCTTCGCCTACGTCGGGCTGAAAAGCTACATCGGAGAGGATCCGAGAGTCAAGGGCTTCTGCAGCCGGCTGGACTCGCTCGGCTATTCTGATACAGATATCAGCATACTGACCGCCGGAAAGAACGGCGAGGATATCGACATCAGCACGATTTCCGGCGAGCTCTACCGACTGCTGCACGAGCTGCCAGACAGCTTGAGGATGGGCATATTCTGCTATCACGATCTGCTCGCGGTCGAGACGCTGCATCTCATCAAGCACCGCGAGAGCGTCAACTCCCGTCACCTGATGGTTCCGAAGGACGTTGCGATAATCGGCTTTGACGATCTTCCGATATCCTCGCTCGTCACGCCCTCGCTGACGACCATTTCCTATCGCTTCGCGTCGATAGCGAAAAAATCGCTTGAGATCATGCTCGACTACATCGGCAATCCGGAGCATATCACCGGGAAATATCCGGTCGCGTCGTCTCTGACCGTCCGCGAAAGCACAGCAGCCCGCGAAGAATAATTGAACAAGCGTCAAAAAGAGCATAGCAGGCTCCGAGCCGAAAACCCGTGAGCCTGCGTATGCTCTTTTTATTTGCAGATCAGCTCCGCTCCGAGAGCGGAGACCTGTTCGGAGAGCTCGTCCGGGAGGACGAGCAGCTTCCCTCCGCGCTCCTTTAGCAGCGACGCGAGCGCCGATCTGAACGGATCGGAGCCGGATATCACTATAGTTCTCTGAGCCCGATCGGACAGCGATCTTATATCGTCGCTCAGTATCGCGCCGATCAGGAAGGAATAGAGCTGTTTTGCATCGGCTTTTCGGATAAAATTCGCGTGGACGCGGATTTTGAACAGCGCTTCGGTGATCCCATGCCGCCCGGCATACTCATATCCCATGTGAAGATAATCCTCGTCGGCGCGCTCGGGATAGCCGTCGGTCAGCGACTGACGGAGGATGGTATTCTCAGCGGCAGATCGGAAATTCCGGGCAGCGCGGCTCGAGCGTATTGCGTCCGAGCAGCTCCGATATCCCGTCCCTCACCGCCTTTTCCAGCACCTGCCGCCCGCTATTGATAGAATCGCGGACTCCGATTTGATATTTTATACGATCAAATACCCTTCCGGCTTCGACAAGAGCAAAGCGGGTATTGGTCATTCCGCCGTCAACAGCTATTATCATGGTTTCTCCTTTAAGAGGTCAGATTTTTGTTCCGCGTATGCTCAGGCTCTCGGCGATCGGCGGGATATGCACGAACTCCTTTCTGCCGGGGCAGAGCGGATAAATTCCGAGACAGGCAAAAACATACCATGCAGACATAGTCCCGTTATCCTCGTCCCCCGGGAAGCCGTCCTCCTCGTATGAGAAGGACTCGAGAGCCATTCGGTGTACCCAATAGCGGCATTTTTCGGTCTCTCCGAGATATGCGTAGATATACGGAATGTGGAACGAGGGCTGATTTGAGATCGCGCACTGTCCGTAATCGACCGAAGCCATCTCGGTCATCTCATGGATCTCGCCGTTATAGCCGTGGACGCGGTAGTCCGGCTCAGCCGCGAAAAATTCGTCGAGCTTTGCGATCAGCTTCTCCCGTCCGCCCATCAGCTCCGCCAGTCCGTCAATATCGTGCTGAACCGCAAAGGTCGTCTGCCATGCCGAGGCTTCGGTGTATTCTCCGCCCCATTTGATCGGGTCAAAATCGTCAGCCATTCCGCCTTTCCTGTCGCGTCCCCTCATGAAGCCGGTCTCTTTGTCGAAAAGATTTTTATAGTTTTTCGAGCGCCGCTCGTACTCGTCGGCAAGCTCATCGCGCCCGAGCGCCCTTGCCGCGACCGAGATGCACCAGTCTCCGTAGGCGGCGTCGAGCGTGAGATTGACGCTCTCCCTCTGCTCGTCGCGGGGAACATAGCCGTATTTTACATAGGCTTCGGCACCGTTGCGGCCGAAGCGCGGCTCGGGTCCGTTGTGGTTCGCGTGCTTCAGCATACCCTCGAGAGCGTCCTCCCAGGTCTTTCTTGAGCCGATGCCGTTAGCTATCGCCGTGGCTATCACCGCGTCTATCAGCGTGGACGGCATACATCCGACTTCTCCGATCGAAATCCATCTCGGAAGCCAGCCGCACTCGCGGTAATCGTTGACAAAGCCCTCGAGCATTTCGGCAAACTCGTCCCGCGCAATCAGCGTGAACAGCGGGTAGACAGTCCTGTAGGTGTCCCAGAAGCCGTTGTCGGTGTATCGCGGGCCGTCGTGGATGCTGCCGTCGATCGGCGTGTAGTGGATCATTCTGCCGTTCTTGTCGTACTCATAGCACTTGTGCGGAAACAGGAACGTGCGCCAGAGACAGGTGTAAAAGGTCTTTTCGACCCGCTCGTCGCTGAATCCGGCGTCGATCCTGCCGAGGTGCTCCTCCCAGACCGCGTCGTTCTCCGCTCTGAGCTCGTCAAAGGTTTTCGCGCCGATCTCACGCTCTATCGCCGCTTCGGCAAGTTCGTGGGAGATATAGGACGTTCCGATCGAATAAACAGCGCTCTTTCCGGTCAGCGCGATGTGTATGCAGCAGCCCTCGGAGCCGTTGCTGCCGACGATCTCGGTCTTTGAAAAATCTACGTCTCCGGCGCGGAACCTCAGCACGAAATACATTCTGAAATTTACCGCCCTGTCGCCGCCGTGACCGTCGGTCCAGCCGAGAATCTCGTTTTTCCCGGGAACCGCCGTATACCCATAGCAGCCCTTGACCGGAAGCAGCGAGAGGAAGGACTGTCTTTCGCAGTCGAAGGTCAGCCTGCACATCCCGCCGCGCTCCGACGGCGTCAGCTCAAAATCGCACCTTGAGCGCAGGAATCTCAGCTTCAGATAATCGGGCATCATTACCGCTTCCCCGGGTCTGAAGCCTCCCCAGGCTCCGGCGTGATCGGCAGCGAGGATATCGTTCTGCGGCGTCATCAGGAAAGCGCCGTAGTCGCCGATCCACGGGCTCGGCTGATGCGTGAGCCGAATCCCCTCGACGCTGTGTGAATCGGGATGATAGAACCAGCTTTTGTTCTGCTCGGTCTGCAGGGCGAAAGCCGCCATACCGAAGGGCAGCTGGATCAGCGGCAGAGTATTACCCTGCGAAAACCGCGGAGTGGATTTGGTTCCCTGACGGATGTTTACAAGATCTATTCTTTTCATTTTTTCCTCCCGGAAGGATAAGGCAATGCCGCACAATTCACGGCTAAAGCCTTAAGCACGCATCTGCTTGCCCTTTTTCCGTCATACTTCACAAAAATTCTTGACAGGGGCGGTA
>CACXED010000186.1 GCA_902766575.1 uncultured Ruminococcus sp.
CTTTATGCGCGATATCCGCACCACCCTCACGGCGGGCGACGACAACTACGATATCATCGACGGAATTCAATGGCGCGCCACTCCGCTCGCGGTCGAGGGGTATTTCAAGAACCTCGCAGACGCGCCATATCTCGATTACTCGCAGCCCTGGTGGTCTAACGAGTACATGAACGACATTCAGGTCTCGGAGGATACACGCTATCTGCTTTCGGGCGATATCTCGGTCTGGCAGCTGCGCCACATGAGCTGTATGTACTTCAACAAAAAGCTCTATCAGAACGCTTTCGGCGACCCGAACGGGCTTTACGAAACTGTCATGGACGGCAAGTGGACGCATGACCTGCTTGCAAAGTACGTCAAGGACGCATGGCAGGATCTCGACGGCGACGGCAAGGCGAGCGAGGGCGATATCCTCGGAATCGGCTCGACCCCGGTCTCGCAGACCGATCACTTTGTCTATACCGCCGGAATAAGGTTCACCGAGCGCGACAAGGACGGCTATCCGAAGCTCATAACCGACCAGAACCGCAATGTCAGCGTGACGGAGAAGCTCTACGCGCTTTACTACGAGACCCCGGGAACACTTATTTATCCCGCGGCAACCGCAATGGACAACGAGCTTGTAAAGCTGTTCAACGACTGCAATATGCTTTTCTACCCGAACCGCTTCTACTCGACCGAGAAGTTCCGCGATATGACCGATTCCTACGGAATGATACCGTTCCCGAAGCTCGACGAGACTCAGGACAAGTATTACGCGCTCGTACACGACTCGACGACCCTGTTCTGCATACCCGTGACGGTAAAGGATATCGAAATTCCCTGCGCGGTGCTCGAAGCCATGTGCGCCGAGAACTACCGCACCGTGACTCCGGCTTACTATGAGGTCGCGCTCAAAGTCAAGTACACGCAGGACGATATATCGTCGCAGATCATCGACATGATACATGAAAATGTCCGCACCGATTTCGTCTACGCGAACAACTACTGCTTCACATCTTCGGTCAAGCTCGGAACTATCGAGCGCACTCTGATGGGCTTTAACGCCGCCGCGAGCAAGAACTATATGTCTGCATACGATTCGATTAAGGACGCTGTCGCTAAGGATATTGAAAACATAATCCAGCAGGCAAAGGATAACCAGTAAATCTCAAAAAAGAGGTGCGCACGCTGAGTGCAGCACCTCTTTCTTATTATTCCTCGGGAGGAATTTCGGTATTTGCGGGCGTCCCGGAATTTTCCTGCGCCGGAAGCTCGTCCGGTGCATTTTCATCTCCAGCGCTCTTGGTGATCATCAGCCCCTCGACCACCTTTGTGCCTTTGCGCCCGGAGAGCTTGGTGTAGAGATAGCCGATAATCGAGAAGGTCAGCGCGCCGATGAAGTTGACGAACATATCCTTTATCGTGTCGATCAGCCCGATGTCCAGATAGCCGTTTATTCCGAGCGACTGACCGTTTACGGTCGTGTCGGTGATGCCCTTTATCTGCACCGCGACGTTCAGCCCGTCCGGATTGAGCAGCGTGGAGGAAATGGTCGTGATTATCGTGTCGCGCTGCATATCGGTGTGGAACAGCGCGTCCATGCTGAACTCGAAGAACTCCCACAGCACGCCTATCGTCATCGAGAAGCAGAAGGACACCATCGCGATGAAGAAGGGCGACAGATTCAGTCCGAATACCTTTTTCCGGTTAAGTATCACGACGAGGGACAGTCCCACAGCCGCTGCCAGAAATCCGGTAGTGACGTGGAGCATCGTGTCCCAGAGCGCGAATCGCGTGTAGTAGCTGTTGATCTCTCCGAGGATCTCAGCCGCAAAGACGAATACCATCACAATACCCTCAAGCAGCGACGGCACTTCGACCTTGAACACCTTCTCGATCATCACCGGGAGCAGGAACAGAAAGAGAGTCACAACGCAGAGGAACACGTTCTCGTAGTTCCCGATAAAGAACTGACGCACCGCGACGAGGATAACCAGCGTCCGCAGCACTACATAAAGTATGAATGTGGATTTATTCTTGCGGTACTCGTTTGAGAGCTGCTTTATAAGTCCGGGCTTTTTCTCTTTTTTGACCTTTTTTTCTTTTTCCAAGTTATAATACCTCCATATGGCTACAGCCGCCGTGGAAACACGGCGGCTTTGGCTGTTATTTTATTCTGCGGGCTGAACCGGAGCGGACGAATCGCTCTCAGCTCCGGCGTCCTTCTTTTCGCTTCCAAGATAGGTCGGCAGATTCATTCCCGCCATGTCGAAAAGCTCGTTCATCGGAGGTATGGTTTTCATGAGCCCCGAGACGAAATTCGCGGTAGCGGTCTTGCCGTCCTCGCCCTTGCCGCCGTCCCAGACGGTGACCTTGTCGATCTTGAGGTTCTTGACAGCCTCGACCTGGATCTTCGTCAGCTCCTCTAACTTGTCGGCGATCATCATGCGCACCGCGTCGTTCGACTCTCCGCCTGCGGACTTGACGAGCTCGGCAAAGCCCTCAGCCTGCTTTGTCAGAATCGAGCGCATACCGTCTGCCTCTGCCTGCATACGCATCAGAGTTGCGTCGGCTTCACCCTTTGCGCGGCGTCTGATCTGCTCGGCCTCAGCCTCGGCTTTCAGCTCAGCCTGCTTCTTCTCGATCTCAGCCTTGACGATGATGTCGGCTTCGAGAGTTGCCTGCTCGAGGGACGCACGCGCCAGCTCCGCGGACTTCTGAGCCGCGTAAGCCTCCTCGAGAGCCTTAGCCGCCTGAATCTTCTCAGCGGCGGTCGCGCGCTTGAGAGCCTCAGCCTCGCGCTCACGGCGGGCAGCCTCGGACTCGGCGACCTGAACCTTAGCCTCGTTCTCACCCTTGATAGCCTCGGAGTTTGCAAGCGAGACGCTGATTCTCTGGTCGCGCTCTGCGTTTGCAGAACCGATAGCTCCCTCGCGGTCAGCCTGAGCGACCGAGATCTTCGCGTCGTTGATAGCCTTTGCAGCGGCTTCCTTACCGAGAGCGAGGATGTAGCCGCTCTCGTCGGTGATATCGGTGACGTTGACGTTGATTAGTCTCAGACCGATCTTTTTGAGCTCGGTCTCGACGTTTCTCGAAACCGCGTCGAGGAACTTGTCGCGGTCGGTGTTGATCTCCTCGATCTCCATCGTCGCGATGACGAGTCGGAGCTGACCGAAGATGATATCCTTTGCAAGCTCCTGAATATCGTCGAGCTTGAGCCCGAGCATACGCTCGGCGGCGTTCTGCATGACGCCCGGCTCGGTCGAGATGCCGACCGTGAAGCGCGAGGGGACGTCAACGCGGATATTCTGCTTTGAGAGCGCGTTCTTCAGGTCGACGTTGATGGAAATCGGCGTCAGGTCGAGGAACTCGACCGCCTGAATGACCGGCCAGATGAAAGCCGCGCCGCCGTGGATACACTTAGCCGAGCGCGAGGTTCCGTCGGAGTTGCTTCCGACCTTACCGTAGATGACCATGACCTTGTCGGAGGGGCATTTGCGGTAGCGCGACGCGATGACTATAAGCGTCGTCAGAACCAGAAGCGCTATCACGCAGATGAGGATGAGCAGGCTTGAGGATGTAGCAGGCATGATTTTATCTCCTTTATGATTAAATTAAATTCACTTGATCGCGCGCTCGACCATCACGAGACCCATCTCGTCGGTCGAAATTACCCGAACCGTCTCTCCGGTGCGCAGAGTGTCATCGGAATCGGTTACGGCGTCGAGCTCGACATAGCGGTCCTGAACCACGATGTTGATCTTTCCGCGCCCGGTTCCCTTGGGCGGGATCGGAATGTAGACCTGACCGGTCTTGCCGACGGCGCTGCCGAGCTGGATGGTGCCGTTCGACTGGAGCTTGAGCACCGCTTTCATCAGATAGGCTATCCCGAACAGCGCGGCGGCTCCGCAGAGCAGGGCGAGGACTATCGCCGTCGCGCTCGGAAGCCCGAGGTCGATGAACACGATCCCCGACCATCCGGCTATGCAGAACATTCCGACTATCCCTCGCACCGAGAACAGCGTCAGTCCGCCGTCTCCGGTATCCGCGTCGGGTATGCCGTCGCCGTCGATATCGGTCGGGTCGTCGCCGTCTCCGATTCCGAACAGCAGAAGCACCGTCTGCACGATCAGCACCAGCGTCGCGGGGATTCCGATGAAGGCAAATATCCGCTGAAGATCGGTCAGCGAATTCCACCAGTTAGCCATATAGCTTCACTCCTTAAAGTAATATTGCGGTTGAATATTGAAAGCTGCCGACGCTCTTATCAGTGCGTGAACACCCTGTCGTAGAGCGAGTTGGCTTTCTGCCGGACGAGCGTGGAATAATAGGCGTAGATAATTATCTCGCAGGCGTTCTCGAGGCGTTTTCGCGCGCCGGGAGCACATTCCTCGTAGCTCATCAGCGTCCGCCCGATGAGCTTTCTGACCGTATCGCCGTCGGGCGACTCGCAGCCGTTCACGAGCTCGTCGATTATCCGGCAGAGGTAATCGTACAGAAGCGATTCGGGGATTATATCGTCGCTTTTATCACCGGCGCGTCCGTTGACGTAGGTCAGCAGCGACGCGATACGCTCGAGCTGCATTGAGTCGCGCATCATGTTGATTATCAGTATCCGCGCGAGCTGATCCTTTCCGTAGCGCTTGTTGTGGGCGTTTGCGACCCAGCCGCGCTTTGTCCAGTTCTGCAGAGTCGAGCCGTCGATGCCGCAGATCTCCCGTATCTGCGATAGCATGATCCCATCGGTGATATAGAATATCTTATCGAGAAATTCAAGCCCGGTGACGTCGCCCATCTTCACCCGATCCATCTGCGTACCGGGGATAAGCCGACTCTGGATTTCCAGCTTCAATTTCGCAGCATCTCCTTTCCTTGAGCCTTTGGCAGATTTATGTCTGCAATAAGATTATATCATACCATCACGTGATTGTCAAGAGTGTTTACAAATATTTTTCATAGTTCGGAACAAACCTGACAGACAGCTTGTCTAAACCGACAGGAGGTGATGTGACGGTGGGCTATGTTTTTCTCGGAGTGTTCGCGGCTCTGCCGTACCTTATATTATTCGCGCTCGGAGCGGCTCTGCTCTGCGTATTCGGCGTTAAGCCGAGGGCTGCGCTCGTCGCAGCCGGAGCGGTTTCCCTCGCGCTGAACCTCGGGCTGTGTCTCGCGCTCGGACTGAACGCGGTGGATTACTCGGCAGCTGCGCTCGGGAAAGGACTGACGATTCTGCCCTATCTGCTCGCCGTCGGGCTGCTGACCCTGATCCCGAACGCGAAAATTCTCCTTGAAGCGGTCGAGGACGGCAGGACTGTCAGAGCGCGCAGAACAGTTATAAGCGCGATGCTGGCGACGGCGCTCGTCGTGTCGGGCGCGATGTGGTACAGCCGCCATCCGATTTTAATCATTCCCGAGGAGTGCGCGGCTTATGTAGACCGGGACATTCTGCGCGGCAGTCTCTGCTCCCGGCGCTTCGGGCAGATGACGCTCTATATCAGGGTAGTCGGCGCGACCGAGACGAGCCTCTGCGCCGAGGCGGTGTATTTTCCGTTCTTCGACAGTCTCGGCTGCGCCCGCGAATACGACGCCGATACCGGCAGATGGGCAGGTGAATACTATGAGCCGTAAAGTTAAACTGCGTCTTGTTCTGATACTTCTCGCCGCGCTGACGCTGACCGCCGAGGGCTTTGAATATTGTTTCGAATCCGACCCGTCGATGAATCCCTTCGGCTGGTGAAGCCTGTCGTATTTGTGAACAATTTGTAATATAATGCCGTCAGCCCTTGACAGCGGCTCACGGGAGTGCTATAATAAACTCAAATTTAACACATTAAACCGTTGAAGCGAAGATAACGGCAATGATGCCCTTACAGAGAACCTGAGAGGCTGAGAGTCAGGCAGGAAACAAGTTGTCAAATGGATCGCGGAGGGCGCAGTCAAATGTGCAAGGCTATTGTACAGAGTATTCTGCGACGTCGGGCATACGTCAGTTGCCGGGGATATGCTGGTATCCCGTTAAAGCGCACGGCAAAGCCGTGAATTCAAGGTGGCACCGCGGATAGTGTCGTACAAACCAAGTACGTTATTCGTCCTTGACAGAGAGAACATCTCTGTCAGGGACTTTTTTTCGCCCAAGGAGGAATTACAATGAATATCAAGCCCACGTTATCCGAAGCCAGGCGGATCGCCGAGTCGGGAGAGTACGGCGTGCTCCCGGTGAGCTGCGAGCTGCTCTCCGACTTCATAACTCCCATCGAGACGATGAGGATACTCAAAAACGTCTCAACTCACTGCTATATGCTCGAGTCGGCTATGGCGGACGACAAATGGGGACGCTACACCTTCCTCGGCTTTGATCCGAAGCTCGAGATCACCTGCATCGACGGCGAGATGAAAGCCGGAAACCTGAAATTCAAAACCGACAATCCCTCCGATTTTCTCCGGCAGATCCTCGCCGAGCATAAAAGCCCCCGCTTTGATTATCTCCCGTCCTTCACCGGCGGGCTCGTGGGATATTTTTCCTACGATTACCTCGGCTACAGCGAGCCGTCGGTCAGGTGCAGGGTCGAGGACACCGAGGCGTTCAAGGACGTGGATCTGATGCTTTTCGACAGGGTCATCGCCTTTGACAACGCGCGGCAGAAGATAATCCTCATCGTCAATATGCCGCTCGCCGACGTGGAGGTCGGCTACAACAGGGCGGTCATGGAGCTGAAAAACCTCGCGAGCCTGCTGAAAACCGGCGAAAAGAAGCGCGAGCAGCCCGGACGTCTCCTCGGCGAGGTCACGCCGCTCTTTGACCGGGAGCACTACTGCGATATGGTCGAGCGCGCCAAGAAATATATCCGCGACGGCGATATCTTCCAGATAGTCCTCTCAAACCGTCTGAGCGCGCCCTTTGAGGGCAGTCTGCTCGACACCTACCGGGTGCTCCGGACGATAAATCCCTCGCCCTATATGTTCTACTTCTCGGGAACCGACGTGGAGGTCGCCGGAGCATCGCCCGAGACCCTCGTCAAGCTCGAGAACGGCGTGCTCCACACCTTCCCGCTCGCCGGAACGAGACCCCGCGGAAAGACCGACGAGGAGGACAAGGCGCTCGAAGCCGAGCTCCTCGCCGACGAAAAGGAGCTCGCCGAGCACAATATGCTCGTCGACCTCGGCAGAAACGACCTCGGAAAGGTCAGCCGATTCGGCACCGTAGAGGTCGAAAAGCTGCGCAGCATCGAGCGTTACTCTCATGTAATGCATATCGGTTCGACTGTAAGAGGCGAGCTGA
>CACXED010000187.1 GCA_902766575.1 uncultured Ruminococcus sp.
CACAGCGGCTCGTCCGCAAAAAGGAGATTTTGAAAATGACCGGATTGTTCAGAAATACGAAAAAGGAACGCGAGCTCGAAGCCGAGCGCTCGAGGCTCGACCGCCGGAGCCGCGAGCTCGACGAGCGGGAAAACTCGCTCAAAGCCGAAAAGGAGCTCGCCAGAAGCGAGCTCGAGCGCGCCGAGCAGGAAAGGGAAGAAGCCGCAAAGCGCGATCAGTACGGCAGGATCCACAACATCCCCACCGAGCAGATCATCCCGAACCCCGCTCAGCCGCGAAAGCAGTTTGAGGACGACTCGATAATCCGCCTCGCCGACAGCATACGCCGATGCGGTATTCTACAGCCGCTGACCGTCCGCAGGCTCGACGGCGGGCTCTACGAGATCGTCGCCGGAGAGCGCAGGCTCAGAGCCGCCAAGCTGCTGAGACTGCCCGCCGTACCCTGTCTGCTCGTCGACGTGGACAGCAAAAAGTCGGCCGAGCTGGCGATCATCGAAAATATTCAGCGCGAGAATCTCAACATCTTCGAACAGGCGTCGTCGATAGCCGCGCTGATCGACATCTACCATCTCACTCAGGAGGAGGCGGCAAAGCAGCTCTCGGTCAGCCAGTCCTTCGTCGCCAACAAGCTTCGGATCCTCCGGCTGACCGCGCCCGAGCGGGAGAAGATCCTCGAAAACAACCTCACCGAGCGCCACGCCCGCGCGCTTCTGAAAATCGACTCTCCCGAGCAGCGGCTCAGAATTATCGACTACATCGTAAAAAGAGGGCTCAACGTCGCGACGACCGAGAGCTACATCGACCGCTTCCTCGCCGAAAAAGAGGAGGAAAAGTCGGCAAAGGCTCCGCGACGGATAATCCTCAAGGACATCCGCATCTTCTACAACACGATCGACAAGGCGGTCGACCTCGTCCGTCAGGCGGGAATCGACATCGAAAGCGAGCGCGACGAGGGCGACGATTCCGCCGTCGTGACCATACGGATACGCAAAAAAGCCAGAGTGTGATGTTTCACGTGAAACATTTTCGCCGGACGGCGCAATTATTCGACCGATTGCGAATTTGTTTTCAATAATTGTATTGACATTCGCCGCGATTCTTGTTATAATATTATGTAATCATAACGGAGGCTCGGCAAATGGCATACACGATATCACTCGCAAATCAGAAGGGCGGGGTCGGAAAGACCACCTCCGCCGTAAATTTAGCCGCGGCTATCGGCTCGCTCGGAAAGCGCGTGCTCCTTATAGACCTCGACCCGCAGGGCAACACCACAAGCGGCGTCGGCGTTCAGCGCAAGCGCGTAAAGGTCTCCTCCTACGACGTGATGATCGGCAGCTCGCCCGCGTCTGCGGCGATAATCGACACCGGATTTGAGAACCTCTCGCTGATCCCCTCGCAGATAGACCTCGCCGGAGCCGAATTTGAGCTGGTTGACCTCGAAAAGCGCGAGCTCGTGCTGAAAGAGGCTCTTAAGCCGATAGAGGGGGATTTTGACTACATTTTCATCGACTGCCCGCCGTCGCTCGGGATACTCTCGATCAACGCCCTCGCGGCAAGCAGCGGCGCGGTCATACCCATGCAGTGCGAATTTTACTCGCTGGAGGGTCTGTCGCAGCTCATGCTGACGATAAAGCAGGTCAAAAAGCACTACAATCCCTCGCTTGAGATCACCGGAATACTTATTACGATGTTCAACGGCAGGCTCAACCTGTCGGCGCAGGTGCTTGACGAGGTGAAGAAATACTACGCGGACAAGCTCTTTTCAACGACTATCGTCCGCAATGTCAAGCTCTCCGAGGCTCCGAGCTTCGGCGAGCCGATAATCTACTACGACAAGGGCTCAAAGGGCGCGCGGGCTTATCTCGACGTCGCAGGGGAGATACTCGAGCGCACATCGCTCTGACTCATTACAAGGAAACGCTGATTTAAGGTTGTTTTCACGCGAAAAAGCCCATAAATCCAAGCCTTTTCCGCGCGAAAACTCCAATTATTCAGCTTATCCTTAGAAAACGCTGATTTAAGGTTGTTTTCACGCGAAAAAGCCCATAAATCCAAGTCTTTTCCGCGCGAAAACTCCAATTATTCAGCTTATCCTTAAATACAATCCCGAAAGGTACAGTCATAAAATGCCAAAGAAAAAAGGTCTCGGACGCGGTATGGAGGCTATCTTCCTCGACAACTCGCCCGAGGACTCGGAAAAGGTGACGACGCTCCGCGTCTCCGAGATAGAGCCGAGACGCTCTCAGCCGAGAAAGAATTTCGACGCCGAGGCGCTCTCGCAGCTCGCCGACTCTATAGCCGCAAACGGAGTCATTCAGCCGATAATCGTCCGCGAATCCGAAAATCCCGGATTTTACCAGATAATCGCCGGCGAGCGCCGCTGGAGAGCCGCCAAGCAGGCCGGGCTCTCGGAGGTGCCGGTAGTGGTCGTCGACGCCGACGACCGCAAGGCCGCGGAATACGCGCTCATCGAGAATATTCAGCGCGAGGATCTCAATCCTGTCGAGGAGGCGAGAGGTATAAAGTCGCTGATCGACGACTGCTCGCTCACTCAGGAGGAGACCGCAAGACGGCTCGGCAGGAGCCGCGCCGCCGTCACGAACTCGCTGAGACTGCTCGAGCTGCCCGAAAGGCTGCTCGATATGCTCGCGGACAAGTCTCTGTCGGCAGGTCACGCGCGGGCGCTGCTCGGGCTTTGCGATAAGTCAAAGCTCACAGCCGCCGCCGAAAAGGTCGTCTCGTCCGAGCTGTCGGTCAGACAGACCGAGGAGCTTGTCCGCAGGCTCAACTCCGAGACGGTCGAAAAGCCCAAGAAAAACGAGGTCGAGGAGAGCTATTACCGCTCGCTTGAGGAAAAGCTGACCTCGGCGCTCGGATGCAGGGTCAGGATAAACCGCGGCAAGCGCAGAAAGTCGCTGTCGATAGCCTACAGGTCCACCGACGAGCTTGAAGCGATACTCGAAAAGCTCACAAAAGAATAAATTTTCAATTTCAAGGAGATATAAAAATGCTTGACATCAAATACATCAAGGAAAACCCCGACGACGTTGTGAAAAGACTCGCCATGAAGGGCAAGGACGCCAAGGAGGATATCGACCGCATCATCGAGCTCGACGCAAAGCGCCGCTCCATGATCGCCGAGACCGAAGCGCTCAAGTCCGAGCAGAACAAGGTCTCAAAGCAGATCCCCGCGCTCAAGAAGGCGGGTCAGGACGTCGCTCCGATCTTTGCGCAGATGAAGGAGCTCTCGGACAAGGCAAAGGACATCGACGCCGCGCTGAAGGACGTGGAGATCGAGTACACCAACCTTATGCTCGGTCTGCCGAATCTCCCCGATACCGATCTCAAGCCCGGCGGCAAGGAGAACAACGAGCCTATCCGCTACTTCGGAGAGCCGCACAAGTTCGACTTCACGCCCAAGCATCATGTCGACCTCTGCACAAATCTCGGTCTCATCGACTACGACCGCGGAACCAAGCTCGCCGGAAGCGGCTTCTGGATCTACAAGGGCATGGGCGCGAGACTTGAGTGGGCTCTGCTCAACTACTTCATCGACTGCCACGTCGCCGACGGCTACGAGTTCATTCTGCCGCCGCATATGCTCGAGTACCAGTGCGGTCTGACCGCCGGTCAGTTCCCCAAGTTCGCCGACGAGGTCTACAAGATCGAGAACCCCACAGACGACCGCGTCCACTATATGCTCCCGACCGCAGAGGCGGCTCTCGCAAGCATCTACCGCGACGAGATCCTCTCCGAGGCTGATCTGCCCAAGAAGTTCTTCTCCTACACTCCCTGCTTCAGACGCGAGGCCGGCTCCTACCGCTCGGACGAGCGCGGAATGGTCAGAGGTCATCAGTTCAACAAGGTCGAGATGTTCCAGTACACAAAGCCCGAGGACTCCGACGCGGCGTTTGAGGAGCTCGTCACAAAGGCTGAGAACCTCGTCAAGGGGCTCGGCTTCCACTTCCGCACCGTCAAGCTCGCCGCGGGCGACTGCTCGGCTTCGATGGCTCGCACCTACGATATCGAGATCAACATCCCCTCGATGAACGGCTACAAGGAGGTCTCGTCGGTCTCCAACGCCCGGGACTATCAGGCTCGCCGCGGTCAGATCCGCTTCAAGCGCGAGGTTACCGGCAAGACCGAGTACGTTCACACGCTCAACGGCTCGGGTCTTGCGACCTCGAGAATCTTCCCGGCGATGGTCGAGCAGAATCAGCTCGCCGACGGCTCGGTCGTCGTTCCCGAGGTGCTCAGAAAGTATCTCGGCGGCGTCGAGGTAATTCACCCGGTAACAAAATAATCGCGCAGGCTTTTAGCGTCCGGAGCTTTTTCCGGACAGGATAAATTCGGCGGAGGGCAAAATGGATTTTTTCAGAGATTTTTTTGAAGCATTGAAAAATGACCTTGACAAGATCTGCGGCGAGACCATCACGCTTGGAGACAATCCGATTACTACCCTCAACATCGTGATATGGTCGCTGTATATAGGCTTCATCATCGGTATCGCGGTCACTGTTGTAAACCGCTTCGTGATCGGCGGGCTGGTAAAACGGCTCGTCGACCGCAAGGCAAACACCGAGGGCGGAGCTCTGACCATCAGGGAGCTCGGCTGCTCGAATTTCTTCGTCAAAGCGGCGCTCAGGAGCGGCGGCACTCTCAGAAGGATCGTCCGGATGGTCGGCGACACCGACGAAAAGCGCAGCGCCGAGGATATCTCCACAGCCCGCTTCTACATCCCGGAGGAGAACATCCACCGCGCAGAGGCGGTCTACGGGCTCACCGGAACGAGTCTCGTCTCGACGATACTGTCGGTTTTCGCTTTTCTGATCGTGGTGTTCCTGTCGTTCGTGATCGTTCCGAGCCTGATTCAGATGTTATCGAACTTCATCGCGAGCATCGCGCCGCAAAGCAATATACTCTGATCGAATGATCGAAAGGTTACGCTGTCAAAATGGATTACAATAATAAGCCAAAACGCGCAAAAAAGCATCGGAGCACGCTCTCGGTCGTCCTGACGATTCTGATAATCGCCGCCGTAGCGGTCGGTATAATCGCCGCCGCGATCTATTTCTCGGGGATCCGCTATATTTCGATGAACACCGAGGACGGCGGAACGGTCAAGTTCTTCGGACGGGTCGACTCAGAGGGCGATCCGCTCACCGGCAAGCTCTACTACTCGAGCGGAGTCACCGCCGAGGTCGATATGGAAAAGAATACCGTCGTCTACTCCAACGGCGACACCTATGAGGGCGGACTTTCCAAGCTCAGACGCAACGGTCAGGGCAAGCTCATCTATTCCTCCGGAGACGTCTACGAGGGCGAATTCGTGCTCGATCAGATCACCGGTCAGGGAAGGTACTCCTTCTCAAACGGGGACGTCTACGAGGGCGGTCTCGTCAACGGCAAAAAGGACGGAACCGGAACCTATACCTGGGCCGACGGCTCGGTCTATACCGGTCAGTACAAGGACGACCTCAAGAACGGCGAGGGCAAGTATGTCTGGGCCGACGGC
The DNA here is from genome assembly GCA_902766575.1 of uncultured Ruminococcus sp. Classification (GTDB taxonomy): domain Bacteria; phylum Bacillota; class Clostridia; order Oscillospirales; family CAG-272; genus Flemingiibacterium. Next base: position 5,519 of record CACXED010000187.1, read on the forward strand.
TCCTCCTACGAGGGCGCTTACGTAAACGACCTCAAGGAGGGAAGCGGAGTCTACGTCTATGTCAACGGCGACCGCTACTCCGGCGAGTTCTCCGGCGATATGCGCAACGGCTACGGAGTCTACGCCTGGGCTAACGGCGAGATCTACGAGGGCGAGTTCGTCGACAATAAAATGTCCGGTAAGGGCAAATACTCCTGGCCCAGCGGCCGCGAATACGAGGGCTACTTTGAAAACGGCAAAATAGTCCAGACCGAGGATGCGGCTTGATTGATTGTTTTGCGTGGGGAGACTTTTTTGAAAAAAAGTCTCCCCACGCGCCCTCTTTCAAAAAACTTCAAACAAAAGGAAAAACAGCACCTGTTTTAGTTCGGTGCTGTTTTTTTGATTTTCCGCCTGTGTGCGGAGCGGCTCAGGGGTTTTGATTATTCACTGTCAGCTTTATCAGCAGATCTATATCGTCGGGCTGGATTTTGGCGGGGTAGGCGGCCTTGTTGCGGACGGTTGCTCCGCATTTTTCGCAGCGGTAGACGATGATATAGCCCTTTTTGGGGTCGGGGAGCACCTGAACCGGTCTCAGCAGTCCGAGGCAGTCGTTAGCCCGGTCTCCGGGATTCACGTCGACGTGCAGCGAGCAGAGACAGCGCGGACAATGGTCTCTCGAGGTCACTCCGAGCGGCTTTACCTCAAAGCCGCAGTTTTTACAGACAAAGCCGTTATCGTTTTTCTGAAATCTTTTTTCTTCCATAAATTCCCTCACTAATTCTGACTCCGGGCGAATAATCGGGTTTTTGCCGGGAAAAGCTATTTTCGAAACAAGGCAGCAAAAGCTGTCCGAACGAAAGGAATCAAGACAATGCGTTACAATAAAAATTCGGCAAAGCAGCTGACGGCGATCATTCTCGCCGCGATCACGATATTCATCCTCATGCTCCCGGCCTCGGCGACGATGGCTCCGGGAATCGCGGGCGGCGGAAACATGGGACGCGCCTCGGACGACACCGCTCAAAGCTCCGAAAGCAGCGCGGCTGACAACACCGACAGCGGAACAGCCGACAACAACGGAGATATGTTTGACGTTGAAAACGGCGTCGTCAGCGACAGCGGAGACGGAAATCTCGGTGACGGGCTTGTCAGCGACACGACCGCCGGAACGACTCACGACACCACAGCGGCAAACAACGGCGCTGACGACACCTCGACTGCCGACGGAAATACCGTCGCCGGTGAAGCCGGTTCCGGCAAGGTCTGGGGCATAATCATCGCGATAATCATCATCGCCGCGATAGCGCTGCTCATCTTCGCGTTCATCCCGAAAAAGAAATAATTTTTTGCAAAACCGCCTGCGGGCGGTTTTGTTTCGTCTCCGGCTTTGCGCCGATTGTCATTTTCCGACGCAGAAGCGATGGAATATGCCGTCGACTATCTCCTCGCTGACCCTGCGGCCGTCGAGCTCGGACAGCTCGGACAGCGCTTCCTCAAGCTCGAGACCAGCCGTATCGTCGGTCGCGCCCGCTTTCAGCGCTTCGAGCGCCGTCGTTACGAATCCCAGCGCCCTCGTCACCGAAGCGTTCTGCCTTGCGCTCATGACCACCGCCTGCGAGTCGTAGTCGAGCTTCTCCCCGGCGAAAAGCTCCTCGATCAGCTCTTTCAGTTCCCCGACGCCCTCTCCGGTCTTTGCCGAGAGCCTGACCGTATGCTCAAAGCCCTCAGGAGCCCGCGCCTGGCCGCCGAGATCGGATTTGTTCATAACGGCTATCTTCACGCCCGGGAGGTCGGAAAGGCGGCTCAGAAGCGCTCTGTCGCCGTCGTCGGGCTCCTCTGAGCCGTCAAAGACCGCGAGTATCAGTCCCGCGCGTTTCAGCGCCTCAAGCGAGCGCTCCACTCCGAGCCGTTCGACCTCGTCGCCGGTCTCTCTGATCCCGGCGGTGTCGACAAGCCTCAGCATGACCCGCCCGAGCCGCACGCTCTCCTCGAGCGTGTCCCTGGTCGTTCCGGCGATACCGGTCACGATGGCTCTGTCGCGTCCCACAAGGCGGTTGAGCAGCGAGGACTTGCCGGTATTGGGCTTCCCGGCGATGACAGTGTCTATGCCCTCTGTAAAGGCTCTGACGGCGTCGTAGGAGCTTTTCAGCGCTGAAAGCTCGTCTCTCAGCTCCGAAACCGCGCGGACAAGCTCGCCGCCGGTCAGCGTCGCCAGATCCTCGTCGGGAAAGTCGATCCCGGCGTAGACGCTCGTCACGATGTTCTTCAGCTTCCCGTAGAGCTCGTCCGCCTTTTTGCGGAACACTCCCCGCTCCTGTGCCGCGGCGAGCGAGAGCTGCTCGTCGTTCTGCGCGTCGATGAGCATCCCGACCGCCTCGACCTGCGACAGCGAGAGCTTTCCGGCGGTGAAAGCGCGCCTTGTGAACTCGCCCGGCTCGGCCATCCGCGCTCCGGCTTCAAAGACCGACTCGAGCACCCGCTCGGTCAGAAGTATTCCTCCGTGACAGCTCAGCTCGGCGACGTCCTCTCCGGTATAGGAGCGCGGCGCGCGAAAGAGCGTGCAGATCCCGTCGTCGATGATCCGTCCGGCCTTCAGTATCGAGCCGTGGACGGCTGAATTAGCCGGATAATCGCCGAGCGCCTTTCCCGACGCGGGACGGAAAACTCTCCCGGCGACGGAAACAGCGTCGGCTCCGGAGATCCTTATCACCGCGACTCCGCCTCTGCCGTAGGGAGTTGAGATCGCGGCTATCGTATCGTTCATACTGCAATCATTCCTTTTTCGAAAAAACTGCCGCGCGGGGAGCGCGGCAGCTTTTGTTGTTTTTTAGGCAATACCGCGCAATTCTAAGTGCGCAGGATGCGCAGGACTTGCTTTGCAAGTCCTCAGATTCTTTCGTCAGACGATACAAAAATCCGCAGGCAGGGTACCGCCCCTGTCAAGGATTTTTGTGAAGTATGACGGAAAAGATGCAAGTAGA
>CACXED010000188.1 GCA_902766575.1 uncultured Ruminococcus sp.
AAAGCTATTGCATTTTTTATCCGCGTGTGCTATAATGACAGTGCGTTTCAAACGCGCTATTTCGGACTGACTGAAAGGAATGGTAAAACTATGAGAATATGTGTACCGATCCCCTGCTTCTTCGGAGGCATGGACTTCTGCGACGCTATACGCAAGGTAAAGGAGCTCGGCTTTGACGCGGTCGAGACCTACAACTGGAAGAACCTTGACCTCGACAGAGTGCGCGAGACCTGCGAGGAAACCGGCGTCGAGCTTCTCTCGATGTGTACGACCGAGTTCAACATGACCAACCCCGAATACCGCCAGAAATGGCTCGACGGGCTCAAGGAGAGCTGCGAGGCGGCTAACCGCGTCGGAGCTAAACGGCTCATCACTCAGGTCGGTCAGGACACCGGCGCTCCCAGAGAGGAGCAGCACGCCGCAATCGTCGAGACCCTCATCAAAGCCGAGCCGATACTCGACGCTTCCAAGGTCACGATAATGCTCGAACCGCTCAACACGATAGTCAACCATCCCGGCTACTACCTCTGGAGAGCACAGGAGGGCTTTGACATCATCCATGAGGTCAACCATCCCTATGTCAAGCTCATCTACGACATCTACCATCAGCAGGTCATGGAGGGCAACATAATCCCGAGCATCGTCAACAACCTCGACTGCATCGCCCATCTCCACAGCGCCGGACATCCCGGACGCATCGACCTCCAGTTCGGTGAGAACGATTACAAGGTCATCTTCAAAAAGGTCGACGAGGCCGGCTACACCGGAGCCTGCGGTCTCGAGTTCCGCCCGACCCTCGGCGCGGTCGAGTCGCTCAAGGAGTTCAGACGTATTTACCTCGACGAATAACTGCGATGGATAAGATAATTACATCAGTACCTGTTCTGCGCGACCCCTGCGTGCTGGTCGTCGGAGATACATACTATATGTACGGCACGGGCTGGGTCTGCTATAAGAACACCGACGGCAGGCTCGACGGGAGCTGGAGTTTTCTTGGGAGAGTCGTAAACACTCCGGCTGACGACTGCGGCGAGTGCGAGTGGGCGCCCGAGGTTCACGCCTACAATGGCGCGTACTATATGTTCACGACCTACAAGTCGAAAACGACCGGACACCGGGGCTGTACCATCCTGCGCTCCGAAAGCCCCGAGGGACCTTTCAGAGAGATAACGAACGGTCACTTTACGCCAAAGGACTGGGATTCCATCGACGCTACCTTCTATATCGACGCGGACGGTCAGCCGTGGACGGTTTTCGTTCACGAATGGACGTGTACCGACGACAATGTCGGGCGTATGTGCGCGGCAAGACTGTCGGACGATCTGACCGGGCTTGTCTCCGAGCCGGTCGAGCTCTTCCGCGCCGATGCTCCGGTCTGGGCAAAAGCCGGCGTCACCGACGGCTGCTGGATGTACCGCTGCAAAGACGGTCAGCTCCTGATGCTCTGGTCGAACTTCAACGCCGACGGCTACTGCGTAGGCATAGCGCGCTCGGATAACGGCAGAGTCGACGGCAAATGGTCGCAGGACGAGGAGCTGCTATATTCTAAGGCTCTCGACGGTGGCTATGACGGCGGTCACGGAATGATCTTCACAGACCGCGACGGCAGAAAGTACCTCTCGATACATTCTCCGAACGCACCCGCAGAGGGTCGCCCGCACGAAACGCCGATCCTCGTTCCGGTAAAGGAACAGGACGGAAAGCTCGTCTGGGACAGATAAATTCAAAAAAATTTGCCTTGCGGCTCGCGAGCCGCAAGGCGTTTTTTACTGTCCGTTCGCTTTTTTCTTTCTGGCGCGGAATACGTTTATCCCGATCGACAGCCCGAGACAGCCGACAAGGAACACCGGTATCGTCCACGGGTCGGTCGAGTTCGCGGTCAGAATCGACGTCCAGAGCTCGTCCATCAGCTTGGTCGTGGCGTTCGGCAGAGCGATGAAAACCTCGGTGTTGTCGAGTATCTCGTCGTCGGGATAGCAGATCGGATTCGACGCGAGCTCGGGATCGAGATAGTCCATAACCTCGCGCTGAGGCGTTGAGTAGCAGATGTACTCGATATTCGCCAGAGCCGTCCGGGTCTCGCACATGAAGTTGATGTAGAGCTCGGCGGCTTCCTTGTTCTTCGCGCCCTTTGGTATGCACATCGCGTCGACGAACAGGTTCGTGCCCTCTCTCGGGACGATGTAGGCGAGATCTGGATTATCGTTTATCATCGTGATCGCGTCTCCGGCGTAGTAGGGAGCGAGCGCAGCCTCTCCGCCGGTCATCTTGTCGAATATCTCGTCCATTACGTAAGCCTGCACGAGCAGCTTCTGATCGGTCAGCGCGTTAGCCGCCGCGCGAAGCTCCTTTTCGTCGGTCGTGTTCATCGAATAGCCGAGATATTTGCAGGCGATCGCAAAGGCGTCGCGCGAGTTCGAGAACATCAGTATCTCGTTGGCATACTTCTCGTTCCAGAGGATATCCCACGAGCCGAGATCCTCCTCGTCTACGAACGTCGTATTGTAGATAAGTCCGACCATTCCGACCGTATAAGGCACGGAGTATCTCTCCTCCGGGTCGTATTCGAGCCCCTTATAGCGATCCATGATCAGCGCGTCGTAATTCGGGATGTTCGAGTAGTCGAGCTCCTCGAGCATATCCTCGTTTATCATGCGCGCGATCATATAGTCGGAGGGGATTATCACGTCGTAGCTCGCGCCGCCGCTCTTGAGCTTGGCGTAGAGCTCCTCGTTGGTCGCGAAGTTAGTGTAGTTGACCTTGATCCCGGTGAGCTTTTCGAACTCGCGGTTGGTGTCAAAATCGTCCTCTCCGCCCTCGTCGACCGAAATATACTCGCCCCAGTTGTAGACGTTCAGCGTGATATTCTCGCCGCGGAATTTATCCCAGTCGACGCTGTTCGAATAGGGTATCGTATCGTCGGCGGACGTGAAAACCGCGAGGGTCGGGATCAGCGCGGCGGCAAGAGCGAGCGCAGCTATTCTTCTTTTCACTCTGCCGTTCCTCCCTTTTTGACCTTTTTGCGGGGCTTTGAGCGCCTGATATCCGAAAGGTTCATTATGAGCAGTATCACGAGCACTACGACAAAGATTATCGCCGAGAGCGCGTTGACCTCGGGCGAGACCTTGCGTCTCGTCATCGAGTAGATCGTGATCGGCAGGGTCTGCGAGGTCGAGCCGTGTGTGAAGTAGCTGATCGTGAAGTCGTCTATCGAGTAGGTCAGCGACATCAGGAAGCCTGTGACGATACCCGGCATAATCTCGGGGATCACAACGTGCCTGAACGCCTGCCACGGATTGCAGCCGAGGTCGAGCGCCGCGTCGTAGAGACTGCGGTTCATCTGTCTGAGCTTCGGCAGGACGTTGAGTATCACATAAGGCACGCAGAAGGTTATGTGCGCGCAGAGCAGCGTGAAATACCCGAGGTCGATATGCAGCGCGACAAAGAGCAGCATCAGCGATACGCCCGTGACCATCTCCGAGTTCATGATCGGGATATAGGTGATGTTGATTATCAGCGAGCGGAAGATCTTCTTCATCTTATAGATTCCGATCGCCGCCGCAGTTCCGAGTATCGTCGATACGACAGAGGCTATCGCCGCGACTATCAGCGTGTTCAGCAGGCTTTTGAGAATGACCTCGTTGTTAAAGAGCTTGACGTACCAGTCGAGCGTGAAGCCCGTCCAGACTGTGCGCGACTTCGAGGCGTTGAAGGAGTTGGCTATCAGCACGAATATCGGCGCGTAGAGGAACAGGAACACGAGAAAGATATAAATCTTAGAGGATATCTTTTTCACAGCAGAACCCCCTCCATGTCCTCATTGTCGAGCTGATTCGTGATCGACATACAGAGGAAGATAAATACCATCAGCACCAGCGAGATCGCCGCGCCGAGGTTCGGATTGTAGGCGTTGCCGAGGAACTGCAGGTCGATGAGGTCGCCTACCAGCATATTCGTTCCGCCGCCGAGCATACGAGAGATTATAAAGGTCGAAACCGACGGCACAAAGACCATCGTGATCCCCGACGCTACGCCCGGCATCGAGAGCGGCATTATCACGCGGCTGACCACCTGCCAGCCGTTCGCTCCGAGATCCTGCGCCGCTTCTATCGTGCGGTCGTCGATCTTGGTCATGACCGAGTAGAGCGGCATCACCATGAACGGCAGATAGTTATATATCATTCCGAGCACGACCGCTCCCTGAGTGTTGATCATGTTCAGCGGCGCTATCCCGATAAGCCCGAGCAGACGGTTTATGAGTCCGTTCTTCTCAAGCAGCGTCATCCACGCATAGGTGCGCAGCAAAAAGTTCATCCACATCGGCAGCATAACGAGCATCAGCGCCAGCTTCTGCCGTGTGTAGAACATTCTCGAGATCATATATGCCAGCGGATAGGCTATCACAAGGCAGATCGCCGTCGCAATCAGCGCGAGCCACGCCGAATTGATAAGCACCGTGGAATATTTGCTGACGTCGAGAATATTCTTGATCGTGAAGACCGTGCGCTCGGTGAGCTCAGGCTCGACCTCGTTCTCCTCGCACTCGGCGAGGTATTCGGAAAGCTCCTCCTCGGTGAGCAGATTTCCCTCCGCGTCGCAGGTGACGCTCGTTGTAAATGCAAAGACCGCGATGAGTATCAGCGGAACGACGATGAAAACTATCATCCAGAGAAGATAGGGCGCGGCCGCGAGCTTAGATCTGCTGTTCAATGTCGCTCGCCTCCGCTTCGGATTCGGACTTGAAGTAGTTGACCTTCTTCACGTCGCTCTTTTTCATGATATGGATATCCTCGGGAGTGAGGGTTATGCCGACTATCGAGCCGACCTCGGGCGCTCTGGTCGAATGTATGACCCATGTGTCCGAGTAAGCGCGGACGATGATCTCGTAGTGAACGCCCTTGAACTGCACGTTCTCGACGACGCCGTTGAGCACCTCGTCGGAGGCGGGAACAAGCTGGATATCCTCGGGACGGATAACGACGTCGACCGGCTCCATAGGCGAAAAGCCCTTGTCGACGCACTCAAAGTTATTTCCGGCGAACTCGACGAGGTAGTCCTTGTGCATGATTCCCGGCAGGATGTTCGACTCGCCGATGAAGTCGGCGACAAAAGCGTTCCTTGGTTCGTTGTATATATCCTGAGGAGTTCCGATCTGCTGAATCGTGCCGTCCTTCATGACGACGACGGTATCGGACATCGTGAGCGCCTCCTCCTGATCGTGAGTGACGTAAATAAATGTGATCTCCATGCGCTGCTGGATCTTCTTGAGCTCGATCTGCATCTCCTTGCGGAGCTTTAAGTCAAGAGCGCCAAGCGGCTCGTCGAGGAGCAGCACCTTCGGGTTGTTGATCAGCGCACGGGCTATCGCGATACGCTGCTGCTGACCGCCCGAGAGCTGGTTCACGCTTCGCTTGTCGAAGCCCTTGAGGTCGACGAGCTCAAGCATCTCGCCCACTCGCCTTGCGACCTCGGTCTCGGGAGTCTTTTTGAGCCTGAGTCCGAACGCGACGTTCTCGTAGACGTTGAGATGGGGGAAAAGAGCGTATTTCTGAAAGACGGTGTTGACCGGCCGCTTATATGGCGGCACGTCGTTGACGCGCTTTCCGCCGAACAGCACGTCTCCCGAATCGGGCGTCAGAAACCCGCCTACGATACGCAGAGTCGTTGTCTTGCCGCAGCCCGACGGTCCGAGCAGAGTGACGAACTCCTTGTCGTGGATATCGAGATTGATACCCCGCAGGACCGGCTCGCCCTCGTAGTTCATGGTGATGTCCTTCAGTTCGATGATTTTGTTTTTGTCCATTTGACGTTCACATTGCTCCTTTAACATGAATTATGCGCAGTCCCCGGCGAAAAAAAACACCCCAGACCAAGTACATAGGCGCACACAGCTCTGTGACGCCGCCTGATGACCAGAAAGAGATGGTAAACAAATCGCCCGCGATATACGTTTTATTTGTAACATATACCGTTCGTTATTATAGCAGATATGTCGAAAAAAATCAATAGTATTTTCAAAAAAACCTGAATATTCATAATTTTTCTAAGTTTATTCCGATTTTTATCGGCTTTAGCCCGTGTTATTTGACGTATTCGATGATTTTCTCGGTTTAACTCGGTTTTCCGGCGTTTTCGTCAGCCGGACGAGCCGCGGCGGTATTGCCTAAACAGAGAAGCCGCCGCGGGAGATCCCGCGGCGGCTTCTCAACGCTTAATGGTCAGGCGTTGGTCTCGCTGGTCTTTTTAACAAAGGACTCGCAGTCGACGCACTGGCAGACGGTCGGGTTCGGCTCGTGAGTAGCGATGCGGACGGTGTTCAGCGCGCAGTAGTCCTTATCGCCGCAGTGATTCTGGCACTGCTTGACCGAACATTCGATAGAGGTGTTGGGAGTCTTGTTTTCCATTTTCCTGATACCTGCTTTCTTTGGTCGGATACCGCAGGAACGCCTTTTGGCTCTCGAGCCGGACTTTTGCCCGTCTCATTACCGAAAGCGCCGCGGATCTTCCCGGATTGCGAAGCTCAAAAAGCTGATCGCCTTCTCGGCTTCGGGATTATTATTGCCGCGCCGGCAGAGGTTGATTCAGGAATATTCTGTCATTTTATCATCCGCCGCAGAGCTCGTCGAGCCATTTTTCGATAAGCAGCTTTGCCATTCCCTTCACCGCCCGCGTATGATCGGAGACCACGACATCCACCTCAGCGCTCAGACCGCAGCCGCAAAGGCTTTCTGCAAGCCGTTCACGCGCCGCGCCGTCCGGAGTTTCAAAGCGCATGACCTCCGGATCCATAAGACGGCAGACCGCGCGCGCCGCGTCGATCAGCTCAACTCCCAAAAAGCCCGACACATCTCCGGCGCAGCCAGTTGAGCCGCGGCAGAGCCTGTTATCGCTTATTATCGCGCAGGAGGTCAGACGCAAATCCGGATCGAGCCGGAAATACACGCTCGAGCGCTCGCCAGCCTTTGCCGACGCCAGAGCGCAGACCCTCACCGAGCTTTCAGAGATATCGGCGCTCCCGCCGTTCTGCCGCTCAAATCCGGCGTCAGACGTACAGCCGTCGGGAAGTATCAGCCCGCGTCCGATGAGCTCGCCGCCCGAAGCCGCCAAAAAGAACGCCTGTGCGGATATCTGCGCGAATTCCTCTCTGTCGGCGCCGTCAAGCGAATAATTTCCGGTGATATTGGTCAGTATATCAACTGTACAGAGCCGCCTGGCGTCCGAAAAATCGTAGATCATCATGCTCCGTCCGCGATCGAGACAGCAGAGCGAGCTCCTTCGTCCCGCCGCGCGCGAAACCTCCTTCTGCTGCACGACGGCTCCGGCCTTTTCAAGCAGCTCGACAGCCTTTCCCACTGTCACAAGACTTAGCCCGCTCATTGAAGCGAGCTTTGCGCGGCTAACGCTTTCGCCGTCTGAAAGGATATCGAACACGGCGCCGATGCTGGCGCGTCTGATAGTCCCGAGATCCACTCTGTCTATTTTGATCCGCTCCTTTCGCGATAGAATCATAAAAATTATACCACGCCCAACGACAGTTGTCAACCTCTTACAGTAAATTTTTCTAATTTAAGGTATGCGTATATATTATTTTGCCGCAATATAGCCATTGCAATGCGAGCTGTCGAGGATATATTAGTCTATCATCCACAAAAAGTAAACAAATTGAAAAATTTCCCTCGCCCACTTGAAAAATCGAATAAGATATTATATAATGATTGTTATGAGAAATTCAACCGTGTGAATTGAATGCTCTAATAATAAACGGCTCGACCGGGCCGATAGTATACTTCTTGGAGGATAGATAAACCATGTTCGAAAAAATCAGCGAAATCATTGCAAAGCAGCTCCGCGCCGGCGCGGACGAGATCACAGAGGAGACAAACATAATGGAGGATCTCGGAGCGGATTCGCTTGACGTAGTGGAGATTCTGATGGCGATCGAGGAAAATTTCGGCGTGTCGGTCTCGGACGACGAGATTCCCAATCTCAAGACCGTGCGCGATCTTGTAGAGTACGTTGAATCCAATATGTAACGGTCAAAAAGCCGGACGGAGACAGGCTGTCTCCCCGGCTTTTATTCTGAAATAGTTAGTTAAGGAAAAGAAAATGAAGGAAAAGAATCTCACCCTGCTCGCAAAAATAGCGCTCGTCTCGGCGACGATAATCTGGGGAAGCTCGTTTATAATCGTGAAGGACGTCACCGACTCGCTGCCGACTTCAACGCTGCTCACGATACGCTTTCTGCTGGCTTCTGCGCTGCTTGCGCTGCTGTTCCACCGGAACTTCAAGCGGCTCGACAGGTGGCATATCATCTACGGCTCCTTTTTCGGAGTGCTGCTCTACACCGCCTACGCGCTCCAGACCCTCGGCATCACAGACACTACGCCGGGAAAGAACGCCTTTCTGACGGCAGTCTACGTCGTCATGGTGCCGTTCATGGCGTGGGGCATCAACAAAAAGAAGCCCGACGGCTATAACATCGCCGCGGCGGTGATCTGCCTTGCCGGTATAGGTCTCGTCTCGCTGACCAACGATTTCACGGTCAGGATGGGCGACGTCCTGACGCTCGGCGGAGGAGTTTTCTACGCGCTGCATATAATCGCAGTCTCGCGCTTCTCGGAGGGACGCGACCCGGTGCTGCTGACGATATTCCAGTTCGCGTCGGCGGGAGTCTGCGCGGGGATATGCTCGCTGCTGTTCGACCGCTCGGAGTGGAGCGGGATTGTCTGGAGTTCGGAGCTCGTCGTTAGCGTGCTCTACCTCGTCGTTGGCTGCACGGCGGTCGCGCTGCTCTTTCAGAACTTCGGACAGAAGTACACCGACCCGTCGACCGCGTCGCTGCTGCTGTCGCTTGAAGCGGTATTCGGAGTGGCGTTCTCGGTGGCGTTCGGACGCGAGGAGTCGAGCGTGAAGCTCTATATCGGATTCGCGCTGATATTCATCGCCGTCGTGGTGTCCGAGACAAAGCTGTCGTTTCTTAAAAGGAAAAAAGCAGAGTGATATAACTGCGCCGCAGATTTTGGAATTTGCGGCGCATATTTTTTGAAAAACACTTGACATACAGGCTTTATTCATGTATAATTATTAGCGGTAAAAATCCCGCTTGGTTGTGGAAAATACATATTCTATCGGAGAAAACTTAAATGAGAGAGAAAATAAATTTCAATTCTGCGTAACTCGGCATAAAAACGGTTCCTGTTTCAATGACAGCAGCAATGTCCATATTTTCTGACAGCTTAGCCCATTGAAATATATACAATACTGTGATATATTATTTATAGACAACTTGCTTTTAATGCAATGCTGTTATTTTATGGTGTTTGTACGAAAGGAATCTGTTACAATGAAAAAGAAATATACTGTTTATTTTATCCTGACCGCTCTTATTGCGTCGCAGACCTTTACCTCATGCGCGGATAGTCCAGCCGTCAATGACGAAAGCAGGGAAAGCGAAGCGAATAACGAAACCACTACCGCCGTTGAAACTGCCGCGTCAGATGAGGACGAGCTGCCGGATATAAATTTCGACGGCAGGGAGTTTAAGATTCTCTCCACGGATTCTACAAACTATAAGGCATACATTGACGTTGCCGAGACAAACGGCGATGTGCTCAACGACGCTATCTACACATCGAACCGAAATGTTGAAAACCGTTTCGACGCCGTTATTGCACAGACAGTCATTCCTCTGAGCGAAGCCAACAATACGGTAATCAAATTGTTGATGGCTGCGGATCATGAATACGATATTATGTCTATTACCGATCGCTTCGCACTCCAGCAGGCAGTTCAGGGAACTCTGCTCTCCTACGGCGATATGCCATATATCGACCTCAGTAAGGATTATTGGTGCAGGAGCATCAACGAAACGATTACGATAGGCGGTGAGCAATGGCTTGCCTACGGCGATTTCAACCTGTCGGTTTACGACTATACCTACGCGCTCGCGTTCAATAAGCAGCTGCTTAACGAGCTTAAGCTCGACAATCCGTATGAGCTGGTCGAAAGCGGCAAATGGACCTTTGACGCTTTCAATAAAATGTGCATAGCCGCCGCAAAGGACCTCAACGGCGACACGAAAATGGATGAGAACGACCAGTTCGGCTGGTCGGCAAGAGGCAAGCAGATATCACCGACGATGTGGGTCGCCGCCGGAGTAAATTCGATAAAAAAGGACGGCAGCGATCTGCCTTACTTCTCGATGCCCGGCGACGAGCAGTTCCGGAACGCTTTCGAAAAAATCGTGGATATCGCATGGAACAACGACGCTTGGCTTACGAACGACAAGAGCGAGAATATCACGGACGATCTGATGTTCAAGAACGGCAGAGCCCTGTTCCAGACGACCTCCTTCGGTCTGCTCGATACCGGATACTACCGCGATATGCAGATCGAGTACGGAATACTCCCGCACCCGAAGTTTGACGAGGCGCAAGACAGCTATTACTCCCGTGTCGAGGGCGGCAGAATCTTCGTTATTCCGGTAACGACCACCGACACCGAGTTTACAGGCGCGATGCTCGAAGCTATGGCGGCGAGCGCACATGAAACGATAATCCCGAGCTACTTTGAGGTCGCGCTGAAAACAAAGTATACCCGTGACGACGAGTCGGCAAAAATGTACGATATCATAATGGAGACCCGCGTGTATGACCTCGGCGACACGTTCTGGTGTGAAAAAATCCGCGACGGCTTCATTCGTACTCTGTTTGCAAGCGGCAGCAAGGATCTTGCTTCCTCGATAGATTCAAATAAATCGGCTGTCGAAACAAGTATTAAGGAAACTATAGACGCGCTTAAAAAATAAGCGCTCAAAGCGTCCGAAAGGACGAAATCAAAACATACTCTAAAGGAGAAACCTATCATGAGAGAGAAAATAAATTTCAACTCCGGCTGGCGCTTCAAGGTCGGAGACGAGCACCTGACCCCTCCTCCGCTTAAGGATGTGGTCTACCTCGAAGCCAAGACCGAGCGCTGTCTGCGCGGCTATGCTTCGGCTAATTACGGCAAGAACCGCGAGATGGCATTCGAAAACTGGCAGTTGGTCGATCTGCCCCACGATTTCATAATCACGCAGGAGCCCAAGCCCGAGTACAACAATACTCTCGGCTACTTCAAGTACGACAACGCATGGTACCGCAAGACCTTCAAGATCGACAGCGCAGACAGCAATAAGCGTCTGTCGCTCTACTTCGAGGGCATCGCGACCCACGCGACGGTCTACCTCAACGGCTGCCTGATGGCGCACAATTTCTGCGGCTATACCTCCTTCGAGGTCGATATCACCGATATGGTCAGATTCGACGCGGACAACGTCCTCGCGGTCTATGTCAACACCACCGACAAGCACGAGGGCTGGTGGTACTCGGGCGGAGGAATCTACCGTAACGTCTGGCTCATAAAAACCGATCTCGTCTCGGTCGACCTCTGGGGAGCCTTTGTTCATCCCGAAAAGCGCGAGAACGACTGGCGTATTCCGGTCGATGTGACGCTCAGAAACGACGATGCGAAGGAGCGAACCGTCACGGTGAAATGCGATATCCTCGACGGCGAGAATGTAGTCGCCTCGACCGA
>CACXED010000189.1 GCA_902766575.1 uncultured Ruminococcus sp.
AGCGACCTTATCGTGAAGCAGATACTCGTCGCCTGCCGGAAAACTCCGCGCACGGTACGCGAGATCTCAGACGAGATAGCCGTCGCGCCGGTCTACTTTGAGGAAAAGTTAGAATGGCTCAAGAAGTGCCGCTTTCTGAAAGAGACCTCGAACGGGAAATATCTGACCGATATCGTCATTCTGCCGGGCTTTGTCTGGGCTGAATTCAGCGACGAGCTCACCGACGTCTATGATGGGATCGAAGCAAAGCTGAAAGACGCGATACTCGGGTGTGAGGACAGTCTGCGCTCGTTTGATTACTACGGGAATGATCTGCCCACCGGAAAGCTCATGTGGTTCTGGTATGTGACTGCCTGCATGAAGCTCGCGGACGTTATGATAGAACTTTTCGGAAAGGATAAGCGTCTGCCGGACGGCAGCCCGCTCCCGAAGGACAACGGCAAGGACTACCGCTACATGGGGATCGTCAATTTCCCGGACGATAAGCCTTATGTCCGAAAAAAACGCTCGTCTGCGAAAAGCTCTGTATCGTGGAGCAATCTGCATATGCACTTCCGGACGCCGGATTACAGGCAGATAACCTATGCCAATCTCTTTGAGGCTCAACCCTTTGCCGACCGCGACAAGACGCTGAATCAGGAGAATATAGCGCTTTTCATGCGGCTTTCAAAGGAGCCGGGCTGTCGGCTGACCGAGGTCGAGCAGTCGATGGCGGCTGAGCTCATAGCCGCGGGCTTTCTCGAAAAGCGCGGAGATGGACTATTTCCGACGCTGCCGATCATGAGCTATCGTGTGTACGGTGATATCGAGCAGCTTCTGCGCGAAGTAGTCGAGCCGATAGCCCTTGAATATGCCGCCAAGGTCGGCGGGCTCGGCGACAGGATTCTGCTGCCGAATATCCGCTCCGACCTTTACGAGGAGTATGCGAACTGGGTAATGCGCAACGCCTTTTTCCCGCTCAATCGGATCTTCGGATGGGCGATGTACGATTCCCCTGCCGAGGGAGGGCTCGAGATCCCCGACGACTATCTCCGCTCGTCGGCGGCGACCGCGATATACTACAAATAAAACTGCGAGGATGCCGTGATTTTGGCTCGGCATCCTCGCTTCTTATTTTTTAATATCTCCGGTCGCCGGATTGTCTATAAGACTGCCGTCCCGGTCAAAGCGCGAGCCGTGGCAGGGACAGTCCCATGTGTGCTCAGCCCGGTTCCATTTCAGCGCGCAGCCCATATGCGGGCATCTTTTTGAGGTCGGCGTCAGCAGATTCACGACCGCTTCAAAGGCGTTTACCGCTAACTGTCGGCGCAGGATAGTCCTTGACGGCGAAAAGATTCCGGCGTACCGATTCTCCCGTCCCAGAACCATGTCCGAGAGGATCATCGCGGCGGTCATGGAGGAGGTCATCCCCCATTTGTTGAATCCGGCGGCGACATAGATATCCTCAGTCCTCCCGGAGTAGCGACCGATATACGGAATACCGTCCAGAGTCATGCAGTCCTGAGTCGCCCAGGCGCACTTCTCCGAAGCGTCGGGAAAGAATCGGGCGGCAAAGGCTTTCAGCTCACGCCAATCTCCGCCCTGCTTGCCGGTCCTGTGAGCTCCGCCGCCGATCAGCAGCAGATTTTTATAGCTGCGAAAGGACATTCCGCTCTGTGACTCATCCACATACATCCCGCCGGGATCTGGAGCGCCTTCAAGCGCGATCACATATGAGCGGTGCTGATACAATTTGAGAAAATAGCTCCCGTGTTTGTTTATGAACGGAAAATGCGTGGCGACGATGATCTTCTTCGCCGCGATCCTTTCGGAATCGGTGATCGCCGTCGTCCCGACGAGCTCCCGGACGGCGGTATTTTCATAGATGCTGAGCCCCTTCGCGATGCTGTAGGCGAATCTGAGCGGATCGAACTGCGCCTGACGCTGAAATCTTATCGCGCCTGCCGTCGGAAAGGGGAGCGGCAGCTCCTTTACAAATTCAGCGGGTATTCCCAGCCGGTTAAGCGCCGCGAGCTCCCTCTCGAGCTTTTTTGAATCTCCGACCGAATAGACATAGGAGTCCTTTTCCTCAAAATCGCAGTCGATATCGCGGCAGAGCCTGCGGTATTGCTCGAGCGCCGCTTCGTTCGCGTCGAAATAGCCTCTCGCCGTTTCAGAGCCGAATTCGCGGATCAGCCTGTCGTAGATCAGCCCGTGCTGAGACGTGAGCTTAGCGGTCGTATTCTGAGTTACGCCGCTGCAGATCGACTTCGCCTCGACGAGCAGACAGTCGGCTCCCGCCTGTTTCAGCAGAAAGGCGCAGAGGATCCCCGCCATTCCTCCGCCGATTATCAGCACGTCGGTGCTGACGTCAGTCCTCAGAGCGGGAAATTCCGGGCGCTCAGCCCCGTATTGCCAGATCGAATTCAAACGATGCACCTCCGGATTTTTGATCATGTATAGCATCTCACATCCGGTCGGTTTTATACTGTAAATCTGCTCTTGCAGACGAAAGAGCGCCGGTTATTTCGCGGTCACGAGCGCTCCCGTGCAGGAGGAGAGAGAAAGACGGTATACGCCGCTCTCATCGAGGAGAAGAACGCTCCTCTCTCCGCCTTGACAGACGCTGACAGTTCGCGAGTAAGGCGCTCTGAAAGTGACCTCAAAGGAGCGTCCGGCTCTGTCCTGCGGATCGTCGGCGGCGCAGAGCATCAGCGCATAGCCGTCGCAGGGCACGGTTCCGACCATCTGTCCGGCGATTATCGGCGCGTCAGCCCTGACGTCGAGGAATATTCCGGTGTTCAGCGCTGAGACCGGCTTGTAAGCGAGCGCTTTCAGATCGGGATGATCCGCGCAGAAGCCGATGAAATGTGTCGAGGTGCGCCGGTATTTCATATAAGTCTCGCCGAGCAGCTTTATCTCGCGGTTGATCCTTTTGAGCTTTTCGTACTGCTCGGTCTTTTCGCCGTTCTCGTCGAGCACCTGATTGTGCCACCATCCCGCGGTATAGCACGCCCAGATGATCGCCCGCGCTCCGAACGCCATTGCCGAGTATGCCTGAAAGCGCAGCTGATTTTCCGAGATCCAGACCTCCGGTCTGCTCGAATTGACCTGAAGCACGATCCAGAGGTCGCGTCCGGTATCGCGGCAGGCGTCGGCGGCGATCCTCAGGTTCTCATAAGCCCCGGCGACCGACGCGGAGTACATATAGTAATCGTAGCAGAGATAGTCCGACGGGACATATTCGCAGTATTTCGCGATATACTCGGCATAGGTCGCGGTTCCGAGCTGACAGACAGTCTCCTCGCCGCTGTTCTGCGCGACCGAGGCGTAATTCGGATACAGATTCAGGTACGCGAACTGATCCGGGAAAGCTCTTTCGGTAAAGTCGATGATCCTTCCGTAGTATGGAAAATCGAGCGCGGAGGGTTCGTCGCCGGTGTCGATACCGACGATCGCGGGATGATCGGAAAAGACCTTTGCCGCAGCTTCATATTTGTCCGGAGTATTGATGGACTCCATCCTGCCCGCCTTGTCTCCGTCTCCTCCCCACCATCCGGGAAGCACGCCGCTGACGACAGCTCCGACGCTGTATTTTGCGAAAAGATCGAGCGCCGGACGATCGTACTGCATACACATAACGACGTCGATACCACATTCGGCAAGCTCTCTTATGTGCCGCTCGGTGCGCGCGCAGGGCTGAAGAATGTACGCGCCGATGAACAATTTCGATCTGTCGAGTCTGTTTTTCATAAATATCTCTCCCTGTAATATAAATCTGAATTTAACCGGGCCGTGCTCAGCGCCGTCTCTGCTTCAGCTCGGACGGCAGCGAGCCCATATGCTTTTTGAAGGTTCGGGTGAAGAACGACATATTCTCAAAGCCGCAGAGCCGCGCCGCTTCAGCTGCTCCGCATCCAGACGCGATGTATTCCGCGGCTCGCTGACAGCGATAGCGATTCGCGTATCCGATTATCGTCTGCCCGGTGAACTTCCGGAATTCCCGGCAGAGCGCGTATTTGTCGGTGCAGACTGCCCGCGACAGCTCGTCGAGGGTGAAATGCTCCGAAAAATGCTCTCTGATATAACGGATGGTCTCCTTGACCGCCGTGATTGCGGAGTCGGGCTGATCGGGCTTTTCGCGCTCCGACGAATATTTTCCGGCGATGAGGATGAGCATATCCAATAATATCCTGTACAGCTTCGCCGTTCTCAGCTGATCGGAGCGGTCAAGGTAGACGTCGGTCAGCCGTCCGGTCAGAGACAACAGCTCCTCGTCCCTGAAATGCGGAGTGAAATCGAGTCTGCCGCAGTCTATTCCGACCTGACGGCAGAATCCGGCGCTGATGATGAGACAGGTATATTCAAGGCTCTCGTCGGTTCCGGTGTAGTGGAGCTCTCCCGAGCCGACCATTATGAAATCGCCCATTTTGAACGGGTAGCTCTCGCCGTCGACGATGACCCGTCCCTCGCCGCCGGTGCAGAGCTGAAGCTCGGGATCCTCGTGCCAGTTCTGCTCACGGCTCTGCATATACATGGTGCGCCTGATGCCGGGCTGAAGCATAAATGGCAGATCCCCGGCAAAGGAGCCGTATTCCTCGTATCTGGTTCCGATCATAAATAAGGGATTCCTTTCAAAGCGTTATGTGCAAGATAGTATTATTATTCTCCAATATCCATCATTGACATGAGCCGGAACGCGGGGTATAATAATAGCGTCCGGCAAGATAATTATACCACGCCGGAACGATAAATGCAATATATTTTAATTTTCGGAGGAATATAAAATGAGCGGAGGATTTTTTTCGGACGATTTTGTGAGCGAGAGGGAGCTTGTCTATACTCCCGGCGCGCCGATAACCGATCCGGCGGCAATTATCGGAGTCAGCGAGGACGCGGAGGTCTTAAAAAAGGGCGAGGAGTTCGCAGATGAGATTGACGCGGGCTTTGTCTCGGATTTTGAAAAATCGGAGGAGCTTGTAAAGGCGGGCAAGGCTGACGCTTACGACCGTATGGCGCACGTCTCGACCTTTGCCGTGATAGGAGACACGGTCTATATGACCTATTACGCGAACACCAAGGAGCCCTCGGAGGATCCCAAGAACCAGACCGCGCGCCTTGTCTACGCTCCGGTCGATGATATCGACAATAAGACCTTTATCGATCTCCAGACCACCGGAAACACGGTAGGCGGAAAGCTCGTCGACATGGTCTACGACACGATTTTCATGCAGAAGGACGACGACACGATCTACGTCATGTGGACGGCGAGCGCCGGAGGCAATTATTACCGATTCTACTGCCCGTTCACGCTGTCGACAAAGAAGCTCGGCGAGATCGGCGTGAACCGCTTCAAGGTCGGAGACGTGGTGAACGATTTCAGCTCCACCGGCATCAGAAGCGCTCTCGCGGCAAATTCTGTCCCCTGCAAAAAGATGTTCTCGGATATCGGCATCATGCAGAAGCTCTCGTCCCGGGTCGAGAACGGCGAGGTCTGGTACTACACCGGAGCCTACAGCGGCGATTTCACCTGCATAATCAAGAGCCGCGACCTTATCACGTGGGAATACGTCTCTCAGCCCGATTTTCCCAACGAGTCAAAGTGGGAGAACGCGACCTATGTCTATGGCGACAAGTGCTATTATTTCGTCCGTCAGCAGGACACCTGCCCCTACGGCTTTCTGACCGCCTACGACCTCGAGAGCGGAAAATGGGAGAAGCCGGTTGTCGTGGCTGACTGCCAGTCGCGCTCGGATTTCATCGAATACCATGGCGGGCTCTACCTGTTCCACGCTCCGGTCGATCGGGAGCACATCGGGATTATTAAGATCGACGCCGATAATCTGGCGTCGAGCAGCGTTGTTCTACAGTCGAAAATTCACTCGAGCTGCTTCTACCCGTTCATACAGTATTATCGGGACGGAGAGCTCGCGATGTCCTACACCGTCGCAAGAAAGCACATCAGACTTGCAAAATTCACGCTCGGCAGATATATCTGAGCAGCTCTGAGTACATAAATTCCGCCGACGAATCGTCACTGACTATTGACTTTGGCGCGAAAACAGGGTATAATATTGTTGCATTATCAATTCAGAAAGGATTCAGGCAATGAAAGAAGTACACCTGATATGCAACGCGCATCTTGACCCGATCTGGCAGTGGGAATGGGAGGAGGGCGCTGCGGCGGCGCTTTCGACCTTCCGCTCGGCGGTCGATCTGGCGAAGGATTTCGACTATATCTTCTGCCACAACGAGGTGACGCTCTACAAATACATAGAGGAATACGCGCCTACGCTCTTTTCCGAGATAAAAAAGCTGATACGCGAGGGAAAATGGCACATAATGGGCGGCTGGTATCTTCAGCCCGACTGTAATATGCCGCAGGGAGAGAGCTTCGTCCGTCAGATCATGTTCGGACACAGATATTTCATGGAGCGCTTCGGAGTTGAGGCGACGACGGCTATCAACTTCGACTCGTTCGGTCACTCCTCCGGACTGCCGCAGATCATAAAAAAATGCGGTCAGGACAGCTATATCCTCACCCGTCCCGGAAACGACCCGATACCCGCCCGGAATTTTGTCTGGGAGGGAATCGACGGCAGCCGGATAAAGGTTTTCGCGGCTCCGCACGGCTATAACTCTCCGCTCGGAAAAGCGGCGAAGGTCATACGCGACCGCGCAGACGCTCAGGAGGGCGATGTTGTCTGCGTGCTCTGGGGAGTCGGAAATCACGGCGGCGGTCCCTCGAGAAAGGATCTCGCCGACATCGAAGCGATGAAAAAGGAGCTGGGCGACGAGCTGACGATCATCCATTCCACTCCCGAGCAGTTCTTTGCCAAGATCAATCCGGAGGTTATACATAAAGGCGCGCTGAGGACAGTCATGCCCGGCTGTTATACCTCGATGGTGCAGGTCAAGCAGAAGCACGCGGAGCTTGAAAACACGCTCTATATGGTCGAAAAGCTCTGCTCCGCCGCTGCTCGAAAGGGACTTATCGAATATCCCGAAGCCGAGCTTGACGACGCGACCGAGGATCTGCTGAACTCGGAATTTCACGACGTTCTGCCCGGAAGCTCGATACGCGCGGGCGAGGACAACGGTCTGCGGCTTTTGCAGCACGGACTGCTGACGCTGAACCGACTGCGGGCAAGAGCGTATTTCGCGCTGTCCGCCGCGCAGCCGCGAGCCAGGGAGGGCGAATTTCCGATACTCGTCTTTAATCCTCAGCCCTACGAATGGGATACCGAGATCATCTGCGAGATGATGCTCGCCGACCAGAACTGGTCAGACGATATCCGCTCGCGTATGCGCGTTTATAATGAAGCGGGCGAGGAGATCGAGGCGCAGGTCGTCAAGGAGGAGAGCAACCTGAACCTTGACTGGCGAAAGCGGTTCATCTTCTCCGCGAAGCTGAAGCCGATGGACATCACGCGCTTCTCGGTGTATGTCGATTACGCTCCGGCAGAGACGAAAGCCCCGCTTCCCAAGGGGCAGGATATCGTTTTCGACTGCCGTGTGCCGGACGACAGCGGAAAGCTGATCTCCAAGCGGGTCAGGATCGACGGAAAGACCGGACTTCTGCGTTCGTTCGAGCTTGACGGCAGAGAGCTGATCTCAGAAAAAGACTATCTCGGTTCGGTCGGCGGCTGCCTGCCGGTGATGTATAACGATACTCCCGACCCGTGGGGAATGCAGAGCTTCCAGCTCTCCGGCATGGGACGCGAGCCCGAGCCGTTCAGACTGTACGAAGCCGACGAGAACGGCGTTATCGCCGACGGCCCGTTTGTCGGAATGGCTCCGATTCAGGTGACCGAGGACGGCTGCGTCTGCACTACGGTCGAGTGCTTCATGAGTTGTAAAAACTCCAAGGCCCGCATCGAATACACGATCTATAAGACCAATCCCGCGGTCGATATCCGGGCTGATATCTTTTTGCAGGACGCGGATAAGATGGTCAAGCTGGCTCTGCCGCTGACAGCCGGAGGAGATGTGATCGGTCAGACAGCTTTCGGCACCGAGGTTCTGTACAATAACGGCCGGGAGAACGTGGCTCAGCGCTTTGTCGGGGTCCGCGACGGCGACGGCAGAGTGACCGCGCTCCTTAACCGCGGAACCTACGGTTCGTCCTATGAAAACGGAGTTCTTTCAATGTCTCTGGTGCGCGGAGTGTCCTACTGTGCTCATCCTATCGGCGAGCGCGCCATAATTCCAAACGACAAATTCGTCAAGAAGATCGACATGGGCGAGCGAAGCTTCTTCTTCCGCCTGACAAGCGCGAATGAAGCCGCGCTCGAACGGCTCGCGCAGGAATATAATATGCCGCCGTATGCCTGCAATGTTTTCCCGGCGGAAGCAGGTCTCTCCGGCGCGGACGAAAGAGCCGCAGCCGACGCGCCGGTACCGGTCATCTCGAACAGGGATATCGTGCTCGTCACGATGAAGAAGCAGGACGGCAGCGACGCTTACATCCTGCGCCTCGTCAACAATTTCGGCGAGCCGTCAGCCTGCGCACTGACTGTCGGGGACGCGGCTCTCGCGCTGAAATTCGGAAAATATGAGGTCAAGACCATAATTCTGGAAAACGGGGCGCTCAGGGAGGAATCCCGGCTGCTGATCTGAAACCGAGAATACGAATATCAAAACCAAATCACTGCCGCAGCTTTAAGAAAGGCAATTGCGGCAGTGATTTTTCACCTCTGCTATATATATAAGTCATGTGCGCTTTGTCATCCGATTCTGTCGGGAATGCGGATGGGAGCAGATCACTTCTGCTGTTTTTTCGCTTCGAGCTCCTCAAATGCCGCGCGATCCTGTGTGCCGAGGGCGTTTCTGAAAATCGTCACGCCCTCACCGTCGGCGACCGTCGTGTATTCGACCGAGGCGTGCAGGCCCTCGCCGAGGGTCTCCGGCTCGTATCTGCGGAACAGACCGTCCTCCGTCGGAAAATAGCCCTCGCCGATTCCGCGGTATTCGGTGAGCTGCCAGACGTTCGGGGTTTTCAGCGGGCGCGAGAGCCTGACAAGCCCTACGCCCTCGGCATACCAGAGCTCGAAATCGCCCATGAAATACCATATTCCGCTCTTATCGGCGTGGATGCTGTATCTGATATGACGGCAGCTATCGAATCTTCCCGCCGGAGTCTCGGTCGGCTCGTCGTCCAAAACCTCGAAAGTCAGTTTACCGTTCGTGTAGCCGTAATAGCCGTTTTCGGGCGTAAGCTCGACCTCGCGGCGATAGCCGGGAGTCCATTCGTCCGACCAGACGCAGCCTATGTCGTCGCTTATTATGTCGTACAGGAAATTATAGAGGATTTTGTTCGCTTCGTCCGACCAGCTTGCGCAGTTTTTCCACTCAAATGAATACTTGCGGTTATCGGACAGGACAATTTTCCGATCCTGCGTATTCACATTGATATATTCAAAGTAATTCCATCGCCCGATCTCTTTGTACCCGGGATTCGTTTCAGGGTCGGTGTCAATGATCCGGCGCATGACGTCCTTTGCGACGCGCGTATGGACTTTCTGCCGCTCTGTGACCGCCTGCTTTTCGGCGCGGTCAAGGCTCTGCAGAACCGAGCGGTCGAGCTTTGTGTTATTCCCGCTGAGATGATAGTTCTCTCTCGCACGGAGTATGTTGCCCTCCCATGTGTCGCGGTAGCCGACAGTCCTGCGGAAGCTCGACGCGGAGAGATTCACGGTTCTGCCGTCGTTAAATACGACCGTGTATACACTTTCAAAATCAAGCTCCACAGCTTCGTCTTTCATTGTGTAGAACCATCTGTTTCCGGCATTGAGCGGGAGCAGACTTTCTCCGGTGACTTCGTATTTTTCAAGCTCGCAGCGATAGCTTGCGCCATAGCGCGTCCAGCTCTGCGCGACGATTCCGACATTCGGGCAGAA
>CACXED010000190.1 GCA_902766575.1 uncultured Ruminococcus sp.
AATCCTCGCTTGTAAACCTGATACCCCGCTTCTACGACGTCAACTCCGGCGAGGTTCTGATCGACGGCGTCAACGTAAAGGAATACGACCTTGAGACTCTCCGCAAGAAGATCGCCTTCGTTCTCCAGAAGACCGAGCTCTTTTCCGGAACCGTCGCCGACAACATCCGCTGGGGACGTCCCGACGCCACCGACGAGGAGGTCGTCAGAGCCGCCAAGATCGCGCAGGCGGACGAGTTCATCTCCAAATTCGCCGACGGCTACAACACCATGATCGCCGAAAAGGGCGCTTCCCTCTCCGGCGGTCAGAAGCAGAGGATCGCCATCGCCCGCGCTATCATCCGCGAGCCGGAGATACTCATCTTCGACGATTCCACTTCTGCGCTCGACCTCGGAACCGAGGCAAAGCTCCACAAGGCGCTCCGCGAGAATATCAGCGGCACGACGGTAATAATGATCGCCCAGCGCATCGCGTCGATACGCAGCTGCGACCGGATCGCCGTTATCGAAAACGGCACGATAATCGCCTTCGCACCTCACGACGAGCTTATGAGGACCTGCGCGACCTATCGCGATATCTACGACTCTCAGCAGAGAAACGGAGGCAGCGACAATGGCTGAAAATAAAACTACAGACCGCCCGATGGTCGAAATGCGTCCGGGCGGAGGTCCCGGCGGCCCGGGAGGCCCGCGCGCCAGACTCAACGCCGAAAAGCCCAAGGATCTCAAGGGTACGCTTTCAAAGCTGATCAGATACATCGGAAAGAACTCGATGCTGCTGATAGCGCTTCTGGTGCTCGTGGTGCTGATAGCGATACTGAATCTCGCCGGACCGGCGCTTCAGGCTGAGGCCATCGGCGCGATAACGATCGACACCGAGGGAGCTCACGTCGATTTTGACAAGCTCTACATAGTCGTCATCGTCATGGCGGCTGTATACATCGTCTCGTCGGCGCTGACCTATCTTCAGGGCGTAGCCGCGGCCAGGCTCTCGCAGAACACCGTCAGGACCCTGAGAGCCGATCTCTTTGCAAAAATCTCCTATCTCCCGATCCGATACACCGACACTCACCGTCACGGCGACATCATGAGCCGTATGACCAACGACGTCGAGAACATCTCAAACTCGGTCTCGCAGTCGATAGCGTCGCTCTTTTCGGCGATGATAACCCTGATCGGCTCCTTCGCGATGATGCTCTACTACAGCCCGATACTCACTCTAGTCGCGATTGTGACTATCCCGCTGACGATAATCGTAACGACTAATCTTTCGAAATTCATGCGGAAATACTTTGTCGCTCAGCAGCGCATCCTCGGTCAGCTCAACGGCCACATCGAGGAGACCGTCACCGGATACAAGACCGTCATGGCATACTCCAAGGAGGAGAGCTCGGTTGAGGAATTCAGAAAGATTTCCTCCGAGTACCGCAAGGTCGGCATCAAGGCGAATATCTGGGGCGGAATCATGGGTCCCTGCATGAACATGATAGGAAACCTCGGCTACCTGCTCATAGCGGCGGTCGGAGGCTATCTGGCGGCTAACGCTTCGCTGGGAATCGACGCGATACAGGCGGTGCTCCAGTACTCCAAGCAGTTCACCCGCCCGATAAACGAAATCGCAAACCAGTATTCCCAGATCCTGACGGCTATCGCCGGCGCCGAGCGCGTCTTTGAGATCATGGAAGCAGGCTCCGAGCCTGACGACGGCAAGAATCCGATCACTCCCGACGAGATAAACGGCAATATCGTCTTTGACGACATCCGCTTCTCCTACAAGGAGGGCGAACCGGTGCTCAAGGGCTTCAGCCTTGACGTAAAACAGGGTCAGAAGATCGCGATAGTCGGCGCGACCGGCTCGGGCAAGACCACAGTCGTCAATCTTCTCACCCGGTTCTACGACATCGACAGCGGAAAGATCACGATCGACGGCATCGACATCATGGACATACCGAAGAACACGCTCCGCCGCGCTATAGCGATAGTGCTTCAGGACACGGTGCTGTTCTCCGACACGATAGCCGCAAATATCCGCTACGGCAAGCTCGACGCCACCGACGAGGAGCTCAGACGCGCCGCAGCGACCGCTAACGCCGACGTTTTCGTCGAGCGTCTGCCCGAGGGCTACAATACGGTGCTCGCCGAGTCGGGAAGCGACCTTTCGCAGGGTCAGAGACAGCTGCTCTCGATCGCCCGCGCGGTGCTCGCAGACCCGAAGATACTGATCCTCGACGAGGCTACCTCCTCGGTCGATACCCGCACCGAGATGCACATCCAGTCCGCGATGGTCGCGCTGATGAAGGGCCGCACGAGCCTGATCATCGCTCACCGTCTCTCGACAATCCGCGATGCGGACAAGATAGTCGTGCTCGACGGCGGAGTCGTCGCGGAAGTCGGCTCTCACGAGGAACTGCTTGCGAAAAAGGGAGCGTACTACCGTCTCTACCAGAATCAGTACGCCGGTTTCGCCACCTGACAAATCAAAAAGGAGCGCCGTTTGGCGCTCCTTTTATTTATCGTGGAATCAGAGTCCGCGCTTTACATAGTGAGTGTGGAGAACCTCGTGAGCCTTGTGGCTTCCGGGCTTTCCGAGATACTCGTCGTAGATCTTCTTGACCGCGGAGTTCTCGTGTGACTTGCGGAGATCCATCTTGGCGTCAGCCTTGTAGAGCACCGACGCGCGGAGAGCTCTGAGATCGACCGAGTTGCGAACCGACGCGGGCTGGAGAGGCTGACCGCCGCCGTTGACGCATCCGCCCGGGCAGCACATGATCTCGATGAAATCGACCTGCTCCTCGCCGTTCTGGACTCTCGTGAGCAGCTCCTTGGCGTTCTTGGTACCCGAAGCGACAGCGACGCGGATGGTCTTGTCGCCGAGCTGATAGGTCGCGCGCTTGATAGGAGCGGTTCCGCGGACGTCGTCAAAGTCGACCTTTTCGAGCGGCTTGCCGAGGATGACCTCAGCCGCGGTACGGAGAGCTGCCTCCATAACTCCGCCGGTAGCGCCGAAGATAGCGCCTGCGCCAGAACCGATGTCAAAGGGCTCGTCGAACTTCTCGTCGGGAAGGCTCTTGAAGCTGATGCCCGCCTTGTCGATGAGACGCGCAAGCTCGCGGGTGGTGATAGCGATATCGACGTCCGGAACTCCGGCTGCGCTCTGACCGTCGCGGGTGACCTCGAACTTCTTCGCGGTGCAGGGGATTGCCGAGACGAAGAAGATATCCTTCGGGTCGATGCCCATCTTCTCCGCGTAGTAGGTCTTGTACATCGCGCCGAACATCTGCTGGGGCGACTTGCAGGACGAGAGATTCTCGGTCATATCCG
>CACXED010000191.1 GCA_902766575.1 uncultured Ruminococcus sp.
CCTCTCGCGCTTGCGACTTATATATTATATCATATCTTAAGTCGTTTGTCAAGAGGTTTTGCAAAAGTTTTTGAAGTTTTTTTCGAACTCCTTGACTTTGCTTGGCTCTCGCAGCAACTTTGATATTATATCATATTTTCTGTCGTTTGTCAAGAGGTTTTTCAAAAAATCTTTGAGATTTTTTCATCTCTCTGCTTTTTTGTATCTCTCGCTCACAGCTTTAATATTATATCACATATCCGATCGAATGTCAATACCTTTTTATCATTTTTATCACATTTGTCATTAACGTGAATAACCCGCCCGATTTTGAAAACTCTATTGTCGGAGGTACACATATGCTGACGATTTTAATCCGCATTTTCCTTATTTACACGATTCTCCTGATCACCATGCGCGTGATGGGCAAGCGGCAGATCGGCGAAATGCAGGTCTCCGAGCTCGTCACTACAATCCTGCTCTCCGAACTCGCCGCGCAGCCGATCGCCGACGACCGTATTCCGCTCGTTTTCGCGGTGATACCGATCGGCGCGCTGATCTCCATCGAGGTCATTCTCTCCTACGCGGTCACAAAGCTCCCGTTCCTGAAGCCGATCTTCGACGGCAAGCCGAGTATTCTAATAAACCGCGGCCAAATATGCACCGACGAAATGCTTAAAGTCCGAATCAGCCTCGAGGAACTGCTCTCCCAGCTGCGCGTCGCCGGAGTACCCGACATATCCGACGTCGAGTACGCGATTTTAGAACATAACGGACAGCTATCGGTCATTCAGAAAAAGCCCGCAATGCCTCCGACAATCGCGGATTTGAAGTTGGAAATCAAGGAATCCGGCATCGCTCACGCCGTTATTGTTGATTCTAAGGTCAGCGAATACGATCTCACGCTCATCGGCAAGGACCGCCGCTGGCTCGACTCGCGTCTGAAAAAAAGAAACGCCGCCCTCTCGGACGTGCTGCTTTTCACTATTGACGACGCCGGAAAGGAGAATCTGATACTCCGAAAATGCGCTCATTCATAACCGCCTCGATTATTCTGCTGCTGATGATAGGGCTGATAATCTGCAATTCAGTCTGCGTGACGCGGAAAATCGACCGCCTGTCCGAGCTATGCGACCTGCTCGAAAACGGCGAGGATGTGCTGGACGAGCTGCTCTCCGAGTGGCATAAATGCCGCGATTTTCTCGCGCTGTCCATCAACCACAGCGAGATCGACCGCGCCGAGGACGCGCTCTGCGAGCTTTCGAGCTATCTTGAAAGCGGCAGCGGGCCGGATTACGCCGCGAAGCTCCGCGATTTCAGAAGCGCACTTAAGCACATCGCCGACGCGCAGAAGCTATCGCTCGATAATATATTATAAAAAGGGGGAGAACGCGCAGTCCTCCCCAAACTTTTATCTGAAAACCGTCGTCCGGTCGTCGAGATAGACCTCCTTGCGGACGATAGTGTAGCACTCGCCAAACGGGTCGTCGAGAGCCAGCCCGAGCCTGTCCTGAGCCGCTCTGACGAGGTACTCGGGATTCAGGTAATTCGCGCTGTCGGCTGAGAGCAGCGCCCGCAGAGTGACGCTCCCATCCTCAAAGCGGCAGGAGCGCAGACTTAGAAAAGGCAGGATGTCGACCTCCTTGTCGCCGGTCTTGGAGCGCTTGGTCACGACGAGCGGGCTTGTATAGAGATCCGCAAGCTCACGTGCGGCGTTTTCGCTCAGCGACGGCGAGGTCAGCTTAATCTCGTAGTCAGCCCACGCGATGTCGCCGAACCTCCGCGTCCCGGGATAGACCGCGACGATCTGCATCTCGTCGGTCAGCGAGCGGTTCAGACGCGACATTATCTCCGCCGAGCTCATCGGAGAGATCAGCCTTATGTCGAAAAACTCACATTCGCTCTGCGTCCCGATCGACAGCGGCAGCGAGAAGGTCAGCTTCAGCCGCGGATTGAAGCCCTGCGAGTACCACGCCGGAACTCCCGAGCGGACTATTATCCGCGTCATGGTCCGGACGAGATCGAGGTGCGAGATATACTGCATCATGCCGATCTTGTAGAATTTCGCGCGTATCTGGAGCGGCTTTTCGGGCGACGCCGGAAGCTCTCCGACGTCGCGCGACAGAAGCTCGTCCCCGCTCAGTATGATGTTTTCAGATCCCGACAGCTGCACCATGTTCTCTCACCTCCGAGTCGATTCGCGCCGCATCCGGTACACTGCTCGGCGCAGTTTTTGTTGGTTTTCGAAATATAAGCGTTGTGACGCTCGCGGAGCAGAAACTCCTTGGTCACGCCGCAGTCGATGATGTCCCACGGAAGAACCTCATCCTCGCCAAACTCGCGGTTCGCATAGAAAGACGGGTCTATGCCGCACTCGTCAAAGGTCTGCATCCAGCCGTCGTAGTCGAAGAACTCCTCCCAGCTGTCGAACTTTACGCCCTTTTCGTGGGCTCTCAGCAGAGCCTTCGCGAGTCTCCGGTCGCCGCGGGCGAACACCGCTTCAAGACGGCAGACCTCCGCGTCGTGATAGTTGAATTTGATCTTCGGATCGTTGATTTTCGAGCGCAGATAGCGCTGCTTTTCGTGGAGTTCCTCCAGCGGGTTCTGAGGCTCCCACTGGAACGCCGTGAAGGGCTTCGGTATAAAGCAGGAGCAGGAGAGCGTGACGGTCGGCGATCTGCGTCCCTTGACGCCCTTGGTAGTCTCGTAGTAGGCGTCGAGGACGTGTCTTGCGAGGGTTCCGATGCCCTCCACATCCTCTAAAGTTTCGGTCGGCAGTCCCATCATGAAGTAGAGCTTGACGCTGCTCTTTCCGGCTTCGAACGCGACCCTGCAGGCGCGCAGCAGATCCTCCTCGCAGACGTTCTTGTTGATAGCGTCGCGCAGGCGCTGAGTTCCCGCCTCGGGCGCAAAGGTCAGCCCTCCGGTGCGGACGGTGGAGATCTTCTCCATCAGCTCCTTTGTGAAGCTGTCGATGCGCATCGACGGCAGCGAGAGATTTATCTTAGCGTCGTCGGTCCATTTCAGCAGCGTGTCGCAGAGCCCGTCGATATGCGAGTAGTCCGAGATCGACAGCGACGAGAGCGAAATTTCATCGTATCCGGTCGCGTCGTAGAGCAGCTTTGCGTACCTGTTGAGCACCTCGACCGATTTCTCGCGGATCGGGCGATATACCATTCCCGCCTGACAAAACCGGCAGCCGCGTATACAGCCGCGATAGACCTCGAGCACTATCCGGTCGTGAACCGTCTCGATATAGGGCATGATGAACCTGTCGGGATAGTAAGCCGTGTCGAGATCCTTTATTATCCGCTTGGTGATCTTAGCCGGGATATCGTCAAAGCGCGGGCGGTACTCTCTGACCGTCCCGTCGGAGTTGTAGGAGACCTCATAGAGCGACGGAACGTAGAAGCCGGGAATCTTAGCGAGCCGGTGCAGGAACTCCGCGCGCGAATACTCGCCCGACTCCTTCATATCGACATAGAGCCGCAGCATCTCGGGCAGAGCCGCCTCGCCCTCGCCGATCGAGAACACGTCGAAGAAATCGGCTATCGGCTCGGGATTATAGGAGCAGGGACCTCCGCCGACGACGATCGGGCAGTCCTCGCCGCGCTCCGAGGAGAGCAGCGGTATCCCGCCGAGCTCGAGCATATTCAGCACGTTGGTGTAGCAGAGCTCATACTGCAATGTGAAGCCGACGAAATCGAAATCCGACAGCGCGTCGCCGCTCTCGTGAGCGTAGAGCGGAATCCTGTATTTTCTGAGCTGCTCCTCCATATCGCTCCACGGAGCGTAAGCGCGCTCGCACCAGAGATCGGGCTGGCTGTTTATCGAGCCGTAGAGGATCCGGACGCCGAGGTTCGACATTCCGATCTCGTAGGTATCGGGAAAGCAGAACGCAAACCGCGCCCTGACCGACGCCTTGTCCTTTATAACCTGACCGAACTCGCCGCCGGTATAGCGGCCGGGCTTTTCGACCCTTTTTAGCAGGCGTTCGGCAGCGGTTTTGGGAGAAATGTTGTTCATCTTAACTTCCTTTCATAATGGGGTGAAAGACAGAGCTGAAGGCTAATGAAATCGGGATACCGAGCGGCAATGCCGACGATATCCCGTTTTTCTATCATACCGAAAAATGCGTGACCAGCGTGACCAGCGCTACCCAGATAAGCTGATAGCCCACGGCGTAGATCGACTTCACGAGCGGCTCGGCGTCAAAGAACAGCACGAATACCATGACGACAATTCCGAGCAGCATTGCGAGTATCTTGAATATGAAGCTCGTGCGGATCGCGCTGCTGACGCGCTCGCAGGAGGCGACGGTGCGCAGCAGCTCCTTGACCGAGCGCTTTGAGACGATGCTGCTGTCGCATCTCGGCGTGGTGTGCGGGATGTCCTCGACCGTCTTGGACCGGATGACCTTGACGGGATATTTCATGGCCTTGAGCTTTTTGGCGAGGAGCATATCGTCGATATTCGGGTCAAAGGACTTGATGCCGACGCACATACCCGTTTTGTAGAGCTGAGCGAGGATCTTTTCGAACTCGCTGTCGATCGTGTACTGCACATAGACCTTAGCGGCGAGCTCGCCCTGATAGGCTATGTAGAGTATGCCGATCGTCGCAGCCTCGATGCGCTTGTCCTCCGGGTCGTAGGGCGGCTCAAAGTCCATCTTTTCCATGTAGGCAGCTTTGCCGATGCTGACCGACACGTCGTCGATCGTCACGGTGAAGCCGTCCTCGTCAACCTCCTCAAGCACTACGTTTTCCGAGTGACCGAGATCGTGGGTCGCCTGACTGAACACGTCGGCAAGCGGGCCGCCGACCGTGATGAACGCGCTTGCGAGGTTGTAGATTATCTCGTCTATGCGGTTGTTGCCGTAGACCTTGATGCTCATGACCTTGACTCCGCCCGACGGGAAGACCTCCTTGTCCTCAAAGGAGATCACCGCCGAACCGGCGAAATCGCTGAAAGCGCTGTCGCCGATGATCGCGCTGTCCGAATCATAGGCGTGCTTTGCGGCTCTGTAGTAGGGCAGGCTGTAGATAATGAACGAGGTCAGCGGCAGGGTCGCGGTTATGGTAAGGAACGCCATAGTCATCGACGTATAGGCGCTCTCGGTGCGCAGGAACGTGATAAAGAAGAACGCGACAGCGATGATCAGCACCACCGGCATCATTATTCCAATCACGGGTCTTGGGAGCTTATCTCCCTCGGTCTTGGCAAAGAAGCCGTCGACGAAATCGGTCTTTGCGACGCGGATTATCTTTGAGTCGGATGGAACATAGTCGCTGAAGATCTCGCGCTCAAGCGACTCGGTCGCGTCGGATACCGGAGAAACGACGAACTTGCGGCGCTTTGAGGAGATCACGTTGAAGCCGAAAACGCTCCGCTTGAGGTTCATGAATTCGTATATCAGCGCGAGCACCGCGGCTCCGGCAGCCGGAAGATTGTAGAGCGAATATCCGCTCCTCGGCGCGATAAAGCAGGTGATCACCGTATATATCACCGAGAGCAGCATCACAAAGGCGGTCAGGCTCTCGGGCGTCGGCTTGAGAGTGATCATATTCTTCACGCCGTCGATGATCTGCCGTCCGACAAGAGCGGCGCTGATCACGATGAACTGGAGATCTATCATCGCGTAAACGACCGGATAGGACTCGGGTCTCAAGAAATTCGGAAGCTGGACGCCGAACAGTCCGCAGTTCTCGATCCAGAAAACCATTGCGAACATGACCGCCGCAAGGGCGATACGGGCTATTCCCCAGTAATAATCCGACTTGAATCGGGTGAGGATGTCCGAATTCTGAGCGCGGTCGGTGTATTCGTAGTGATTTCCGACGTTCTGGATCTGCATCGTCTCCTCGTTCTGCTTTTCAAGCTCGGAGACCCTGTCCGCGTCGACCTTGTCCTTCATATCGTCGTTCATGCCGAACGCGATCATGAGATTGAGGTCGGTCTGATCTATCTCGTCGGTATCGGGATGACCGTAGGTTTTGGGCTGCTCCGTGGAACCCGCAGAGCCGTCCGGCTCCTCGGCGCGGATCGGGCTGAACACCTCGGTAGCCGCAGTCTCAAACGCCTTTCCCGAGCCGCCGGATACTTCGGATTCCGAGGCTTCCCTGACCTTCTTCACGTCAAAGACAGCGGTGCTGCCCTCGACGGCAGGCTCGTCAAAGACGTCCTGAGCCGGCTCGTCACCGGCGTCCTCGTCAATGGCGCTGATCCCGTCGGGCTGTTCCTCCGGCTCTGAAGCGTAAAGCTCCTCCGGCAGATCGCAGCTCTCGTCTGTCCCGCCGCTTTGCTCGGGGGCTTCGGGCTCCTCGGGCTGAGCGTCGCTCTCGTCCGGGATATATACCTCATCGGAAGCTTCCGAGCCGCCCGACGGCTCAAATACCTTGACGTCATCGTCGTCCTCCTCGGGACGCGAGACCTCGCGGACGATATCGTCGGTAGGCTCGGGCTCGGGCTTTTTAGCGGGAGTTCTGATGAAC
>CACXED010000192.1 GCA_902766575.1 uncultured Ruminococcus sp.
GGCTCGGCGTCCCTCCCGGAACGGTAAAGACCCGCCTTATGCGGGCGAGAAAACTCATAGGAGAGGGAATGAATATGGCAAGAGAATTTGGAAAGCGCAGCTACAGACCCGAGGATATACGCTTCTGCGCGAGCGGAAATCAGCCCGACGGACTTCCGTGGAAGGCGGTCGAGCGGAAAATTCCGCAGAATATACTGCTCGAAGCGAGCGGCAACCCGTCAACCGCCGAGGAGCTCTCGATGGAGCTCGGCATCGCGCTGCCCTATATGGAGGACGAGCTCGGAATACTCGAACGCGCGACGCTGCTCGAACGGGTCGGAGACAAGTATGTGACGAGCTTCTACATCGTCAGTCGCGAGACGCAGTTTGAAATCTGGCAGACCCTGCGCCGCGGCTCAAAGGAGCGCGCGAAGCTCCTCGACGAGGCGATATCGGATAATTATAATGAGCTTCTGAAGCTCGTGAAGCCTGCCTGCTCAGAGGAGGATTTCAGATGGTTTCTGTATGTGTCGCTTATCGACAGTACTCTGCACTTCGACAGGACGGTGTTCAAGCGTCCGAACGGTGGAAACTGGGGCTTCGTCGGATACGAGCAGGGCGCGCAGATTCCAGAGAATAACTTCACGAACCACAACGTATACGGTACCGATACCACAAGGCTCAATCAATGCGCGGTTTACCGCTTCGGGTTCAGGGTGCTTGAGTATTGCCCGGCGCTGAGCTATGAACGGATAGCGCTTTTCGGCAGACTTATGAAAAGCGGCGAGTGCGTCGATGCTCTGGTCGGAGCGGAGCACGATATGCTCGAGGATCTGGTCGATTCCAAGCTCTTCCGGGTCGAGGACGGCAGGCTGATACCCAATATTGTCGTGCTCCTGCCCGGAGTCTGGGACGCGATACAGAGCCGTATTTTCGCTCATCCGTCGGGTCAGAAGCTCAAAGCCGCGCTGAAATCGCTCTTTGACGAGATAGTGAAGATACTCGCTGAAAACTCGAACGAGGCTTTACACCGGACGCTCGGCTACTACGCCAACGCTTTCATGTACGACACACGCGCGATGCTGATGGCTGACGAGGTAGAAGCGGGAGTGCTCAAAGTCCCCGAAAAGCCCGAGACCTCACTCGCCGGAACTTGGCTCGACATCGAGAAGTGAGCTCGCGGCTCCGGTGAACAGCCGCGACAGGCAAAATGTAGATTTTCGATTGAATACGCTCCTTTCGACCGATAAATAATCAAAATCCCGCTTCGGCGTTGACATTTGCCGCGGCGGGATTTATAATATTGATATATTCTATTTGTTTATCGGAGGAAGATTATGTCAAAAATCAGGGTTATGCTCGCCGGGATCGGCGGGTACGGCGAATTATATCTGAACCGCCTTTTCAAGCTCGCCGACGCGGGCGAGGTCTCGGTCGAGGGGCTGGTCGACCCCTATCCGAGCCCGAAGCATATGGACGAAATCAACTCCCGCGGGTGGAAAATCTACAACAGTCTCGGCGAGTTCTACGCCGAGCGCGAATGTGAGCTCGCCTGCATCGCGACGCCTATACAGTTCCACACGCCGATGATGCTCGAAGCGCTTGAGCACGGCAGCAACGTTCTCTGCGAAAAGCCGCTGACCGGAGATGTCCGCGATATCGAGCGTCTGATTTCCGCTCGCGACCGCGCCGGAAAATTCGTGATGATCGGCTATCAGTGGTCGTACAGCGACGCGATCCTCTCGATGAAGCGCGATATCTTAGACGGGCTTTACGGCAAGCCGGAGTTTCTGAAAACTCTGGTGCTCTGGCCGCGGAATAAGGCGTATTTCCATCGCGGCACCGGCTGGGCAGGGAAGATCAGGGCGAGCGACGGCACGCTTATCCTCGACAGCGTCGCGAACAACGCGTCGGCGCACTATCTGCACAATATCTTCTTCACGCTCGGAGACAGTCTTGCCGCCGCCGAAACGCCTGTGACGGTCAGCGCGAAGCTCAGCCGCGCGAATCCTATCGAGAACTTCGACACCTCGGTCATCGAGTGCGGCTTTGCGAGCGGCGCAAAGGCGCTCTACATCGCGTCCCACGCCATAGACAAAACTCAGAACCCGGTCTTTGAGTACCGTTTTGAGAGGGGTACGATCAGCTTTGAGGAGAGCGAAGTCAGGCACATAATCGGACGGCTCGCAGACGGCAGTGTGCGCGACTACGGCGATCCCTTTGCCGACGATATGCACAAGCTCGACGTCGCGATAGCTAACGTCAGCCTCGCAAAGCCCTTCGTACCCTGCGGAATCGAGACCGCGTCGGCGCAGGTGCGCTGCATAGCCGAGTGTGCAAAGCTCCCGATAGCCGATTTCCCGGAGGAGAGAAAGCGTCTCGCGCCCGGAGAGCTCACCTATGTCGACGGGCTTTTTGAGGAGCTGAAGTCGCTCTACGAGCGTTCGTGAGCCGCCAAAACCCGATAATTTTGTATAGGTTGTTGAAAACTATCATTAAATTTTGAATATTTGGCACAAAATTCGGCATATTTTGATATTTACATAAAATACGAAAAATGTTACAATATATATTACTCACAGATGGGCGGCATAGCCATGTGCCGCCCGCGGCATTTTTGTTTTTTAAGATCCTGAGGTGTTCAAAATAGAAACGAGTAATATATACAAGCGTGTCGGAATAATGACGCTTGGATGTAAGGTCAACCAGTACGAGAGCGAGGCTATCGCCGAGGAATTTGAAAAGTACGGCTTCATTATCGGACGCTTTTCCGAAAAATGCGGCATCTATATCATAAATACCTGCACCGTCACCGCCGAGAGCGACCGCAAAACCCGCCAGATGATCCGCCGGGCCGCGCGCCACAATCCCAGCGCGTACATACTTGTCACCGGATGCTACGCGCAGCTCAATCCCGGAAAGACCGCCGGAATCGACGGCGTAGATTTCGTCTGCGGCAACAGAAACAAGCTCAGACTCATAGACGCGGCGCTCGGGCTCATCGCGTCGGGCGAAAAGAACGGAGCCGCCGATATCAAGGTCGACGAGATAAGAAACGCTCCCATCGAGCCGATG
The DNA here is from genome assembly GCA_902766575.1 of uncultured Ruminococcus sp. Taxonomy (GTDB): domain Bacteria; phylum Bacillota; class Clostridia; order Oscillospirales; family CAG-272; genus Flemingiibacterium. The sequence goes on from CACXED010000192.1 coordinate 3,055, forward strand.
TGTATCCGCGCTTCCGAGCGCACCCGCGCCTTTGTCAAGATCGAGGACGGCTGCGACAACCGCTGCGCCTACTGTATAGTTCCCGAAGCCCGCGGCTCTGTGCGCTCCAAGGCTCCAGCCGACGTCATCGCCGAGGTCAGGGGACTTGTCGCTAACGGCTATCGCGAGATAGTTCTGACCGGAATCGAGACCGCTTCCTACGGCAAGGACTTCCCGGACGGCTACCGTCTCGCCGAGCTCATCGCCGACGTGGACAAGATTCCCGGCGTGGAGCGCATACGTCTCGGTTCGCTCGAGCCGTCGCTGATGAAGCCGGATTTTGTCGACAAATTAGCAAAGGTGAAGCATCTCTGCCCGAATTTCCATCTCTCGATGCAGTCGGGCTCGTCGGGCGTGCTCGCGTCTATGAAGCGAAGATACAACGCCGAGACGATCGAAAAGTATATCGGCTATATCCGCGAGAAGATACCCGGAGTCACCTTTACCGCCGATATCATCGTCGGCTTCCCGGGCGAGACCGAGGAGCAGTATCTCGAGACCGAGAGCTTTGTCCGCCGCGTGAAGTTCACACATCTGCACGTTTTCCCATACTCCAAGCGTCCCGGAACTGTCGCCGCCGAGATGGAGAACCAGATCCCCGAGAATGTCAAGAACGAGCGTCTCCAGCGTCTCGAAACTGCCGAGCGCGAGGTGCTTTTCGATATGGCAGGGGACTATATCGGCAAGCAGAAAGAGGTGCTTTTCGAATCCTGCGAGGACGGCAGAGCCGTCGGACACACGCCCGAGTTCCTCGAGGTCGCGGTCATAACTCCCGACGATCTCCACAATCAGGTAAAGACTGTCAAGCTCAACGGCTTTGACGGCGGAATTTTCACCGGATTTATAATTTAATCGGATTAACTGTGCGCAGATGCTTGCATTTGCGCACAGTTTGTGATATAATAGAAGTATATTTAATATAATGTCGAAAAACCTTAATAACAAGTGATAAGGAGTTTATAATGGTCTACAGAATTTACGTTGAAAAGCAGCCCGCCCATGCGGTCGAAGCGCGTTCGCTCTTTGCGGACATCCGCGAGAACCTGATGATAAGCTCGCTCAAAGCGCTGAGAGTGCTCAACCGCTACGACGTGGAGGGCATCTCCGAGGAGGTCTTTGCCCGCGCAAAGAACACCATCTTCTCCGAGCCGCAGAGCGATCTCGTCTTTGACGAGCTGACCTCCGACAAGGGCGACCGAATCTTTGCCGTCGAGTACCTCCCGGGTCAGTTCGACCAGAGAGCCGATTCCTGCGCTCAGTGCATACAGCTCCTCACCTACGAGGAGAGACCCGCGGTCAGAACCGCCAAGATCTACATCCTCTCGGGCGAGCTCTCCGACGACGAGCTTGCAAAGATCAAGCACTACGTCATCAACCCGGTCGAGAGCCGCGAGGCTTCGCTCGACAAGCCCGAGACCCTCGCCGAGCAGTTCCATATCCCGACGACTGTCGAGACTATCGACGGCTTCATCGGCTACGGCGAGAACGAGCTGCACGCTTTCCTCGATAAGTACGCCCTCGCGATGGACTACGACGACGTGGTTTTCTGCCAGAGCTACTTCAAGAACGAGGAGAAGCGCGACCCGACCATCTCCGAGATCAGACTTATCGACTCCTACTGGTCGGATCACTGCCGTCACACCACCTTCCTCACCGCGATCGACGAGGTTAAGATCGGCAGCGATTTCATCAAGGAGACCTTTGACGACTACCTCGAAAAGCGTAAGCTCGTCTACGGCGCGAGACACAAGAATGTCACGCTGATGGATATGGCTACCATCGCCGCTAAATATCTCAAAAAGACCGGAGTTCTCAAGAACCTCGACGAATCCGAGGAAATCAACGCCTGCTCGGTTAAAATTAAGGTCGACGTCGACGGCAAGCCCGAGGACTGGCTTCTGATGTTCAAGAACGAAACTCACAACCATCCGACCGAGATCGAGCCCTTCGGAGGCGCGGCGACCTGCCTCGGCGGAGCTATCCGCGACCCGCTTTCGGGCAGAGCCTACGTCTATCAGGCGATGCGCGTCACCGGCTGCGCAGACCCGAGAACGCCTGTTGCCGAGACTATCCCCGGAAAGCTCCCGCAGTCCAAGATCACTCACGGCGCGTCGGCGGGCTACTCGTCCTACGGCAACCAGATCGGACTTGCCACCGGCGCGGTCTATGAAATTTATCACCCGAACTACGTCGCAAAGCACCTCGAAATCGGTGCGGTCGTCGGAGCGGCTCCCGAGAAGAACGTCGTCCGCGAATGTCCGATCCCCGGAGACCTGATAATCCTGCTCGGCGGACGCACCGGACGCGACGGCTGCGGCGGAGCTACCGGCTCGTCCAA
>CACXED010000193.1 GCA_902766575.1 uncultured Ruminococcus sp.
GCTTGGGATCCGCCCAGATGTCCTCGCCGCCGACGAGCACCTGTCCGGAGGTAGGTCTGTTGAGTCCGTTCAGCAGCTGAACGAGCGTCGATTTTCCCGAGCCGGTGTGTCCCATCAGACCGGTGATCACGCCTCCGTGGATCGTCAGCGAGACGTCGTCGAGCGCGGTCTTGCAGAACGGCGTGTCGGGCGAATATACATATGATACGTTTTTCAGTTCAATCTCAGTCATTTATACCCTCGAATAACTTCATTATCTCGTCAGCCGCTTCGTTGACAGACAGCCTGTCGAGCGGCAGCTCCCTGCCCCCGAGCCGCACTCCGGCGAGGTTCAGCTCGTAGAGAAGCTCGGCGGTCTGCGGGACGTCCAGCCCGATGCTTTCGAGCTTCGCTACCTTGGAAAAAACCTCGCCGGGCTTGCCGTCGAGCTCGATTTCGCCGTCGTTGACGACGACTACCCGGTCGCACCTCGCGGCTTCGTTCATATAGTGAGTGATGTGCAGGATGGTTATCCCGTACTCGCGGTTGAGACGCATTATCGTGTCCATGACCTCGCGCCGTCCCTGCGGGTCGAGCATGGCGGTCGACTCGTCAAAGATCATGCACTCGGGCATCATCGCGATTATTCCGGCGATGGCGACTCTCTGCTTCTGACCGCCCGAGAGCTGATGCGGCGAGTGACGAGCGAACTCGGTCATTCCGACCGTTCTCAGCGCGTCGTCTACACGCTTGCGTATCTCGGCGGGCGGAACTCCGAGGTTCTCGGGACCGAACGCCACGTCCTCGTCGACGATAGTCGCGACGAGCTGATTGTCGGGGTTCTGAAAGACCATTCCGACCTTGCGGCGGTTCTCGAAAAGCTCGTCCTCGGTGAGGTCAGGCTTGGTGATCTCGAGCCCGTCGATCGTGATCTTTCCCGACTGCGGCGTCAGTATCAGGTTCAGCAGCTTTGCGAGGGTCGATTTTCCCGAGCCGTTGTGACCGAGGATCGCGACGAGCTCTCCGCGTCCGATTTCGAGGTTGAGATCATGCAGAACCTGTGCGTCGTTACCCTCATCGTCGGTGTAGGAAAAATTCAGGTTTTCGATTTTGATGAATGGATCGTTCATTTTAGTCCTCGCAGTAGTTTCCGAGCAGTCTGAACCCGGTCATTTCCCTCGACAGCGATCTGATAAGATCGGAGGTCGCGCGGTCGGCAAGGCTTCCGACAAAATCGAGATAGAACCGATATTCAAACGGCTGCTCGGGGATAGGACTGCTCTCGATCTTTGTGAGGTTCAGCCCGAGCGCGGCGAAATAGTCGAGCACCCGGGAGAGCGTACCCTCACGGTGAGCCAGCCTGAAGCTGATGCTGACTTTGTTCGCTCTGTCGGCGATCACTCTGCCGCGCTTTACAACGGCAAAGCGGGTGAGATTGAGCTTGGCGTCCTGAATTCCGCTCTCGAGCACCTCGAGCCCATACAGTCTTGCGCACTCCTCCGACGCGATTGCCGCCTGAGTTTTCGTCTCGGTGTCGCGGACGAGCTTTGCTGCGGTCGCGGTATTGACCGCGCTGACCGGACGCCAGCCGTTCTTTCGGATATAACCGGCGCACTGACCGAGCGCCTGCTCGTGGCTGAGAACGCTCTCGATATCCTCTTTTCTCGTCCCGGGATTCGCGAGCAGACAGTGCGAGATGCCGACCGGATGAACCCGGACGATGCTGCACTCGTGAGCCAAAAGCTGCGCGTAGACCTCCGTGACCGTGCCGTGGATCGAGTTTTCGAGCGGGACGATCGCGCAGTCGAGCTTTCCCTCCTCAAGCGCGTCAAAAAGCTCCGGAAAGGTGTGGCTGAAGCTCGGTTCCCCGCCCGGGAAAAGCTCGCGGGCCGCCTTTGATGAGAAGGAGCCGGGTACGCCCTGAACGCCGATACGTCCCGGCTCGGGAGAATCGGGCTCGCCGAACGGCGCGTTATCTCCCGAAAGCTCGGACTTTACAATGTACTGTCTGAGCTTCGACATATTCATGATTCCGTCCCAGGTTCCGACGATCTCGTCCCTGATTTCAGCCGGGGCCTCCTCGCCGATCTTGTCGAGCACGGCGCGCTCGCGCTTTTCGTCAAAGACCTCGATGCCGTTGGCGAGCTTGTAGCGCGCGACGCACTCCGCGACCTGCATACGCTCGGTGAGGAGCTTCAGAAGCTCGGCGTCGAGACGGTCGATATCGGCTCTGCATTCTTGCAGACTTTTCATTTCTTTTCCTCCAATTTGGTAATATGTCAGTTTTTAGTCCATCTTGAGCTTGAACCGCAGGGGAGCGCGGCTCCGGTCGATTTGACCGGGATGCCGATTTCGTCCGACTCGACCCGTCCGCCGAACCTTTTAACGAGATGCAGATTCAGCAGATATCCCATTGCTGACGGCGAAAGCCCGGTCGTGTAGGAGTTGACGAGGAAAAACAGCGGATTATCCGACAGCACCTTGGCGGTCAGCCCGACGAGATCGTCGATGTTATCCTCCAATTTCCAGACCTCGCCCGACGGCCCGCGTCCGTAGGAGGGCGGGTCCATGATCACCGCGTCGTAGCGGTTGCCGCGTCTCAGCTCGCGCTCGACGAACTTCTTGCAGTCGTCGACTATATAGCGTATCGGAGCGTCGGCAAGTCCGCAGAGCGCGGCGTTTTCGCGGCACTGCTGAACCATTCCCTTTGCTGCGTCGACATGGCAGACGCTCGCTCCGGCTTTGGCTGCCGCGACGGTAGCGCCTCCGGTGTAGCCGAACAGATTCAGCACCTTGATCGGTCGCCCGGCTTTTTTGATAAGCTCCGAGAACCAATCCCAATTCACCGCCTGCTCGGGGAAAAGTCCGGTGTGCTTGAAGCCCATCGGCTTCACGATGAAATTCAGCCCGAGGCTCTGATACGAAATCTGCCATTTTTCGGGCAGACGGTTATTCTTCCACGCGCCGCCGCCGCTTGACGAGCGGCTGTAGGTCGCGTCGGCGCTCGCCCAGAGCTTTGACGCGCGAGCGTTCTTCCAGATTACCTGCGGGTCGGGTCTGACGAGCAGATATTTTCCCCAGCGCTCGAGCCGCTCGCCGTCCGAGGTGTCGATCAGCTCGTAGTCTTTCCAGTTTTCAGTTTTCCACATTGTTATCGTCCTTATCGAGATCGAGGGATTGCTCGAAAATATTTATCTGATTTGTCGGATTTGTCTGTGCGGGCGGGTTGTAGGGCAGATTCAGATGCTCGTAGGCGAGTCTTGTCGCGCAGCGTCCGCGCGGAGTTCTCGACAGAAAGCCTATCTGCATCAGGTATGGCTCGTAGACGTCCTCGAGGGTTATCGATTCCTCGCCTACCGTCGCCGCTAACGTCTCAAGTCCGACCGGGCCTCCGCCGTAGAAGGTGATGATCGTCTCGAGCATCTTCCGGTCGATGTTGTCGAGTCCCAGCTCATCGATCTCGAGCATATTCAGCGCGGCGTTGGCGGTCTGCTGGTCGATATGACCGTTGCCCCTGACCTGAGCGAAATCCCGCACGCGCTTGAGCAGCCGGTTCGCGATTCGAGGCGTTCCGCGCGAGCGCGACGCAAGCTCGAGCGCTCCGTCACTGTCAATATCAACGCCGAGTATCGACGCCGAGCGCCGGATTATCGACGCCAGCTCCTCGACGGTGTAAAGCTCGAGCCTGAGCAGCACGCCGAAGCGGTCTCTGAGCGGCGTCGAGAGCTGTCCGGCTCTCGTTGTCGCGCCGATGAGCGTGAATCTCGGCAGCGGGAGATGTATCGACTGAGCCGACGGCCCTTTGCCGATTATGATATCGACCGCGTAGTCCTCCATCGCGGGA
>CACXED010000194.1 GCA_902766575.1 uncultured Ruminococcus sp.
CATCACGGCGTTTCCGACATTTCTGACGGCGTAGAGCTCGTCGGTGCTGGACATGACGCGGCTCTCGGTGCTCTCAGAGCTGACCGCGCCGGAGTTCTTTTTGTAGCCGCAGTAGACCTCGATTATCCGGGCGGTATCGAAGTACATTCCGTAGCCCTTGTTCGTGACGAAGAAAGGCGCGGGAGCGTGGCTGTCGCCGTTGTTGGCAGCGGGATCGGCGGTCGGATTGAGCCTGAGCTTTCTTCCGCGGTGGTTGAACTGCTTTAATTGCAGTCCGAAGCCGTAGATCTGCGCGTCGTCCTCGAGCGGGAACTCGACGAGAAAGCCGCGGGGCGTCAATTTAGCCGTGAAGTTCGATCCGGGATAGGAGACGTCGGTCTCGACGTAATTGAAGCCCTTGCAGAATACCGACGGCACGAGCTTTTCGGGAGTTCCGAGTGTGAATTTTTTCATAAGCTGTTTCCTCTCGTCAGATAGAATATTTTTATCGGCAAATTTTACGCGGAATGATTATTGCTGTGCGCGACGCTGTATGTTTGACTTAGACTATGCGACGGAATGCTTTGCATTCCTTACGCAGACAAACGGCGGCGCAGCAACTAACCTTGACGTTTGCCCGCGGAGGCGCTCCGCTCAGTAGCGGCGAATAAACTGCGCAGCCTTATCTTCACCGCGCCGAGGTTGGTGATCTCGTCAATCTTTATCTGCGTGTATATCTTGCCCTCGCGCTCGAGAATGTCGCGGACCTCGTCGGTGGTTATCGCGTCGACTCCGCAGCCGAACGAGACGAGCTGAACGAGGTTCATATCGTCCTGCCCGGTAATATAGCGCGCGGCGGCGTAGAGACGCGAGTGATAGGTCCACTGGTTGAGCACGTTCACCCGGAACTTTGAGACATGATCGCTGACCGAATCCTCGGTCACGACGACCGCTCCGCACTCGCAGATAAGACGGTCTATGCCGTGGTTTATCTCGGGGTCGACGTGATAGGGTCGTCCGGCGAGGACGATTATCGGCATATTGCGTTCGCGGGCGAGCTTTATGTATTCAGCGCCCTTTTCGCGGACTTTCCCAAGATAGCTCTCGCGCTCGGCGTAAGCCGCGTCGCAGGCGGCGAAAACCTGCTTCTCGTCGATACCGTCGAAATATTTTCCGAGTATCTCGTATATCTTCCTCTTGAAGTCCTTCGGGCGGTGGATGCCGATGTAGTCCTTGATGAACTTCACTCCGGCAAGCCCCGGGACGTTCGCGCTGATGACCTCTGGATAGTATGCGACGACCGGGCAGTTGTAGTGGTTGTCTCCTAACCCCTCGTCAAAGTTGTAAGTCATGCAGGGGTAGAAGATAGCGTCAACGCCGTCTTTAAGCAGAGCCTCGATGTGTCCGTGCAGCAGCTTTGCCGGGAAGCAGACCGTGTCGGAGGGGATAGTCTGCTGACCCGCGAGGTAGAGCCTGCGGTCGCTTCTCGGCGAGACGACGACCTCAAAGCCGAGCTTTGTGAAGAATGTATGCCAGAACGGCAGAAGCTCGTACATATTAAGTCCCATCGGAAGCCCGATCTTAGCTCTCGGCTTCTCTGGCGCGGGAGATGCGGCGTAGCCGTTCAGCAGCCCGAGCTTGTACTCAAAGAGGTTGTAGTGCTCGGACTTTCCGCCTCTGAGCGTCGGGCGCTCGCAGCGGTTGCCGCCGATGAACTTCCGTCCGCCGTCGAAGGTGTTGACGGTCAGGCGGCAGTGGTTCTCGCAGAGCCCGCAGGTCGTGACCTTAACCTCGTGCGTGAAGCCCGCGAGCCGCTTTGCGTCGAGCAGCGTCGAGACGACCTCTCCTCCGCTTATCGAGCGGCTTTTGTCGAGGGCGTAGAGCGCCGCTCCGTAGGCTCCCATCAGTCCGGCGATGTTCGGTCTGACGACGTTTCTGCCGATCTCCTGCTCAAAGGCGCGGAGCACCGCGTCGTTTAAGAACGTGCCGCCCTGAACGACTATATGCTGTCCGAGCGAGTCGGCGCTGGCGGCTCTGATGACCTTGTAGAGCGCGTTCTTGACGACCGAGATCGACAGTCCCGCCGAGATGTTGTCAACCGTCGCGCCGTCCTTCTGAGCCTGCTTGACCGACGAGTTCATAAAGACCGTGCAGCGCGAGCCGAGATCGACCGGAGCCTTTGCGAACAGCCCCTCCTTCGCGAAATCGGCGATATCCTGTCCGAGCGCGCCCGCGAAGGTCTGCAAGAACGAGCCGCAGCCCGACGAGCAGGCCTCGTTCAGGAAGATGTTGTCGATGGCTCCGTTGCGAATCTTGAAGCATTTTATGTCCTGACCGCCGATGTCGATGATGAAATCCACGTCGGGCATGAACTTCTTCGCGGCGAAGAAGTGAGCCATCGTCTCGACGATGCCGTAATCGACAGCAAAGGCGTTCTTTACGATCTCCTCGCCGTAGCCGGTGACAGCAGAGGCGGCGATCTTTATATCGGGATATTTTGCGTAGAAATCGGTCAGGAACTCGCGGATTATCGGGACGGGATTTCCGCTGTTCGGGCGGTAGAGCGAGCAGAGTATGTCGCGGTTCTCGTTCATGACAACCGCCTTGACCGTAGTCGAGCCGGCGTCGACGCCTATGTAAGCCTTGCCCCTGTAGCCCTCCGGATCGGCGTACTCAACGCGGTCGGCGGCGTGACGGGCGGTGAACTCGTCGTACTCCTCCTTTGAGGTGAAAAGCGGCGGGCAGGCGAGATACTTGCCCTCGGTGCGATAGCTTCTGATCCGCTCGAGACCCTCTTTAAGGGTCGCTGTCTCCTTGCCGATGTCCGAGCCGAACGCCGCTCCCATCGCGACGAAATAGAGCGAGTTCTCGGGACAGATTCCGGTTATCCCGAGCGTCTTGTCAAACGCGGCTCTCAGCCCGTCCATAAAGGTCAGCGGACCGCCGAGGTAGACTATCTTTCCGGTGATCGGTCTGCCCTGCGCAAGCCCGGCAATCGTCTGGTTGACGACGGCGCTGAAGATGCTGGCGGCGATGTCCTCGCGGCGCGCGCCCTGATTGATGAGCGGCTGGATATCGCTCTTGGCGAAAACTCCGCAGCGCGACGCGATAGTGTATATCTTCTCGCAGCTGTGCGACAGCTCGTTGAGCTCGTCGGGCGTGACGGCGAGCAGCGTCGCCATCTGGTCGATGAACGCTCCCGTGCCGCCCGCGCAGGAGCCGTTCATTCTGACCTCCATAGTGCCGTCGAGATAGAGAATTTTAGCGTCCTCTCCGCCGAGCTCGATAACCACGTCGGCGTCGGGGATGAGCCGCTTGACGGCGAGCCTTGTTGCGTAGACCTCCTGCACAAAGCCGATCCGACTCGCCTCGGCCATGCCCATTCCGGCCGAGCCCGAGACCGACAGCACAGCGTCGGCGGCTCCGGGGATCTCGCGCATCAGCTCCTCCAGAAGTCCGACGGTGGTTTCGGTTATCTGCGCGAAGTGACGCTTGTATGAGCTGTATATTATCCGGTTGTCATCGTCGAGCACCACGCATTTCAGAGTCGTGGAGCCGACGTCGAGACCTATCTTCATTTACTTCCTTCCTTTCCGAGCGGAGCCGCGCCGGACTCCGGTAAGGCAAAAAAATCCGGCACGCTCCGCCATATTGCAGAACGTACCATATATTATATCACAGTATTTTTTTGCGTGCAATATATATAGTGTAAATTTATTTTTTGTCGGCGCGGTATTTGGCGACAGCCGAGGCGGTTTTGACCATTTTCGCACATCTCTGCGTCCCGGAGCGCTGTATAAAAGCCTGTTGACAACCCGTTGGGATTCTGACAGAATCCCTGCTTTCACAACAGTTTTCACAGGGGATTCATCACTTTTTCCACAGGCGGTCCTGTTGAAAATGTGGATAAATCCGTCGGCATACAGAGCACTTTTACACATTTATCACACGGTTTTCAACAGGTCCGGGACGATTTTCAACACAAAACGAGTTTTTTGAGCGGTGGATAACTGAACGTCTGAGAGTTTTTCCACAGGCGGCGGCTCACCAGTATTTCCGGTCGAGGCTTCTGAGCTGTATAGCCTCGGCGATGTGCCTTGACTCGATGCTCTCGCAGCCGTCCAGATCGGCTATCGTCCGCGCCACTCTCAGAAGGCGGTCGTAGCCTCTCGCCGAAAGCCCGAGCCGGTCGTAGGCCTGCTTGAGCAGATCCGCGGCTTCTCCCTCGAGACGGCAGAACAGCCCGAGGTGCCTTGTCGACATATCGGCGTTGCGGCAGATCAGCGGCAGACCGGTATTCTCCTCGGCGGCTTCCTCAAAGCGCCGGCAGGCAAAGCGGCGGGCGCGGTTGACTCTGGCGCGGATCTCGGCGGAGGTCTCGCTCTTTACCGGAGCCGAGAGCTCGTCAAAGGTCAGGCTCGAGACCTCGACCTGAATGTCGATCCGGTCGATCAGCGGTCCGCTGATCTTGGAGAGATATTTCTTGATGTCGGCCTTCTTGCAGGTGCAGGGGTGAGTCGGATGGCCGTAGTAGCCGCACTTGCAGGGATTCATCGCCGCGACGAGCATGAAAGCGCTGGGATATGTGACCTTTCCGGAGGTGCGGGTTATCGTGACCGAGCGGTCCTCAAGCGGCTGGCGCAGAGCCTCGGTGACGTTCTTGTTGAACTCGGGCAGCTCGTCGAGAAAGAGCACGCCGTTGTGCGCGAGGGAGATCTCGCCGGGCTTGGGATTCGAGCCTCCGCCGACCAGACTCGGAGCCGACATCGTGTGATGCGGCGCTCTGAAGGGTCTGCGGGTCACAAGCGACACTCCGTCCGGCAGCATACCCGAGATCGAGTGGATCTTGGTCGTCTCGACCGCTTCCTCAAAGGTCATCTCGGGGAGGATCGTCGGCAGTCTTTTCGCGAGCATCGACTTTCCGGTGCCGGGCGGGCCGATGAGCAGGATATTGTGACCTCCGGCAGCGGCGATTTCGAGGGCGCGCTTGACCTTCTCCTGCCCCTTTACGTCCGAGAAGTCGAGCTGAGACCGCGCGGCCTCGGCTCTGAAGCGGGCGCGGTCGAAAACGGTCGGCTCAATCGGAGCGGTGCCGTCAAAGTGCGCGAGCAGAGCTCTCAGGTCGGAGACGCCGTAGATATTCACGCCCTCGACGACCGACGCCTCACCGGCGTTCCGCTTTGGGACGAAGATCTCGGTCATGCCGGCCGCCTTTGCCGCAAGACACATACACAAAACGCCGTTGACCGGTCTGACCTCGCCCGAAAGCGACAGCTCGCCGATAAAGCAGGCGTGTCCCAGCTCGGGCGAGCCTCTCAGCATCCCGGCGGCGCACATCAGCGATATCAGTATCGCGAGATCGTAGGACGAGCCCTCCTTCTTCCGGTCGGCGGGCGCGAGGTTGATCGTTATCGACGCCTCGGGAAAGCCGAAGCCGTTGTTCTCCATCGCCGAGCTGACCCGCTCCTTTGACTCCTTGACCGCCGCGTCGGGCAGACCGATCAGCTCGAACTGCGGCATCTTGTCGGTTATATTGCACTCCACTCCGACCAGAAAGCCGTCTATGCCCGAAAGCCCCGCGGAGTATATGATTGACAGCATTGTTGTCCACTCCCCTAAAATTATTGATCGCATTATTCGACAATATAATTTTAACATATATTTTACAAAAACGCAATAGCCCGGACGACGATTTCAATAAAGTTTTCGCAAAAGCGGTTGACTTGACGCGATAAAAGAGGTAAAATAGAATAAGAAAATCTATGGACTTCATCGAAAGGAACGAAAAAAATGAAGAATCAGAAAAACGTCACTCTGCGCATAAGCGACGAGCTCCTCGAAAAGCTCTGTTTCGTCGCAAAGAGCGAGGGCAGAACGCTCAACAACGAGCTTCTCCTGCTCGCCCGGAACAGCGTCGCCTACTTCGAGCGCACAAAGGGCCGCATAACCCCGGCTCAGCTCGCCTCGATCCGCGACGAGCTCGAAAAGGAAATCGGTGATAAGAACTAAACAAAAAGGACTCCGCTCGGCACTCTGGTCACGCGGAGTTCTATTTTCGTGAATTCGTGAATTCATGAATTCGTGAATTCATGAATTGCCGAGCATGATCGGTAAGAGAAATGTCATATCTTTCACTTATTCCGTACAAAGTAATTGTTTGTTTATATTTAATTCATTTATAATTTACATGGCAATTCAGGAATTCGTATTGACATTTTACCAATTATTCGCTATAATGGTATCAAAAAAAGCAACGAAAGAAGTGATACCGTTGTGCAATAAACTATATGAATAATCCTAACACACCACATCTGATTAAAGGAGGGTGATGTTAATTATGAAAAAAAAGGTGGTTTGGATTATTATCACGCTGAATGTTCTGTGCATTATATACATCATGTTTGTTCATAATGCTGTCCCGCTTTCAAGGAGACTCTCATTAGCAGAAGCCATTCAGCAAAACGCAAATTTCATTCCTTTTAAGAGTATGTCTGAATATATTTATTCAGCAGTAAGCAATCGCATAAACTTGCGCTATGTTCTGAACTTTTTCGTGGGTAATTTTGTTATACTTATTCCAATTGGAGCAGCTATCGCATACAACACACGAAAAAGGTCAATCGTCAAATGTTTGCTATGGGGTATTTCCATTTCCTTCATCATAGAAATGATGCAACTGTTGTTTGGAATAGGTTCGTTCGATATCGATAGCATGATTCTCAGAACAGCAGGAATTGTTCTTGGTGGAATATTAGGAAATTCTATATACTCTCTTGTGAACATGCGTACTAAAAATCCAGTAGATGAAATATTATGTCAAAAAAGGACATAATCCGCCCTCTATAAGAATCGACGCCTGTGCCCGGATTCATCACTTGTACACCCCATCTTATATATATGCAGATTCTACCAAGGCTTTCAAACTTACGCTCTACAAGAAAAACCTTATAGGAACGCCAGAGGTCGGAAGCCATATGGGTTGCGCCGATAACATCGATGGCGGAAAGACATTCACCGGTTATGGAAATATTACCAACGTCACTGTTCAATAAAATTTAGTGTACCGAAAGCATATCTTTCGGTACACTCTTTCATTTATCTGACCTGTCCCTCTCCGGTGACGAGGTATTTTGTAGTGGTGAGGGCTTCGAGTCCCATCGGGCCGCGGGCGTGGAGCTTCTGGGTCGAGATGCCGAGCTCCGCTCCGAAGCCGAACTCTCCTCCGTCGGTGAAGCGGGTCGAGGCGTTGACGTAGACGGCCGCGGCGTCGATCTCGCGTCTGAAGCGCTCGGCGTTAGCCATGCTGCGGGTGATGATCGCCTCGCTGTGCTGCGTGTTGTGAGCATTGATGTGAGCTATCGCCTCGTCTATGCCCGAAACGACCTTAACCGCGAGGATATAGTCGTCGTACTCGGTGTCCCAGTCGGATTCGGCGGCAGGCAGGCAGTCGATCAGCTCTCTCGTCCTCTCGCAGCCGCGTATCTCGAGCGGATGGGTCAGCGACGCGACAAAGCGCGGCAGGAACTCAGCGGCGACATCCTCGTGGACGAGCAGAGTCTCTATCGCGTTGCAGACCGACGGGCGCGAGAGCTTGGCGTTCAGCGCCACCTTCACCGCCATATCGAGATCGGCGGAAGCGTCGACGTAGAGATGGCAGTTCCCCGCTCCGGTCTCGATGACCGGGACGTCTGCGTTCTCAACGACGCTTTTTATCAGCCCGCGTCCTCCGCGCGGAACGAGCAGATCCACAAGCCCGCGCATCCTCATCAGCGCCGTCGAGCTCTCGCGGGAGGTATCGTCGACAAGCCCGATCAGCTCCGGAGCAAAGCCATTCTCGGCGAGCGCTTTTCTCATCGCCGAGACGAGCGCGCGGTTGGTGTTGATAGCCTCTTTGCCGCCGCGCAGGATGCAGGCGTTACCGGTCTTGAGGCAGAGCGCCGCCGCGTCGACCGTGACGTTCGGACGCGCCTCGTAGATTATCGCTACGACTCCGAGCGGCACACGGATACGCTCGATGACAAGCCCGTTCGGTCTGACCGTCCGCTCGCCCGAGCCGATCGGGTCGGCGAGCTGAATCAGCTCGCGAAGGCTCGCGGCGATGGAGTCGATGCGCTTTTCGTCGAGCTTGAGGCGGTCGAGCATCGGCGCGGGGACTCTGTTCTCGGCGGCGAGCGAGAGGTCGAGCCTGTTCGCGCGGATGATCTCGTCCTTTCCGTCGGACAGGAGCTCGGCCATGCGTCCGAGTACGGCGTTCTTAGCGGCGGTCGGAGCCGACGAAAAGCCCGGAGCGGCGTTTTTCGCGGCGGTACAGAGCGATCTGACGTATTCAAAGGAATCCATAAATAATTTCTCCTTGCAGGAAATAGCGGAGCTGCGATTTCCGCACAAACTGACTCAAAACATTTGTTTGAAGTTTTTTGCAGGGGGCGCGAATTGTGACGGGACGCTTTTTTTCAAAAAAGCGTCCCCCCGCGAAAATCAATCGCTTATCTTCTCACCATTCGCACGAGAGTTGCGAGGGATTCGGAGAAGGATGAGAGGAAGCGGTCGGCGTCGTCGAGGGTGTTCTGCGCGCCGAGGCTTATACGGATAGTGCTGTCGGCTTCCCGGTCGGTGAGCCCGAAGGCTTTAAGCACATAGCTCCCGTGTCCGGTATTGGACGAGCAGGCCGAGCCGCTCGAAACATATATGCCGTCGTGCGAAAGGCTGTGGAGCATGACCTCGCTCCTGATGTCGGGCAGTCTGACCGAGAGGATATGCGGCGCGGGATTTTTCGGGATGTTGAGCTTCACTCCGGGGAAGCGAGCTTCATCGGAGAGGGCTTTCACGAGGTATTCGCGAACCTGCGATTCCGAGAGAATATTCTCGGTCAGCCGGGCGTGATTGCGCTTTACCGCGGCTCCGGCTCCGGCGATGCCGATGACGTTCTCGGTTCCGGAGCGCATACCCGACTCCTGCCCGCCGCCGAAGATCACCGGCGAGAGCTTCTTCGCCCTGATAAGCTCGGGCGAGACCCAGAGCGCTCCTACGCCCTTGGGCCCGTTCACCTTGTGAAAGCTCAGCGTGATCATGTCCGCTCCGAGCGACTTCGGCGTGAACGGCAGCTTCAGAAAGCCCTGCACGCAGTCGGTGTGGACTATCGCGTCGGGGTTCTTAGATTTGACGATATCAGAGATACGCTTTATGTCGTAGACCGCTCCGGTCTCGTTGTTGACGAGCATGAAGGTCGCGAGTATCGTGTTCCGGTCGGCGGCTCGCTCGATAAGCTCATAGTCGGGCTGACCTCCGACTGTCGGGATGTAAACTATCTCAAAGCCGCGCCGCCCGAGGGCTTTCAGCGTCTCGAGGACGGCGGGATGCTCGCTGTCCGAGGCGATTATCTTCTTCCCTGGCGCGAAATCCTTTGCGAGAGCCGCTCCGGTCAGCGCTAAATTGTCAGCCTCGGTGCCGCTCGCCGTAAAGACGAGCTGGCGACCGTCAAGCTTTGTCGTACACTTTATTCCGAGCGCCGCTAATATCGTTTTCCGCGCTCCGAAGACTATCGACTCCGCGTCCACGCCGAGATCGTGGAGCGACGAGGGATTTCCGTAGCGCTCCATGGCGCCGAGCATCGCCGCCTTGGCTTCATCGCAGAGCGGCGTCGTCGCGCTGTTGTCAAAATAGACTTTTCCGCTCATTTGAATTTGAAATAATCCACCATCGAGATAACGTCCTCGATATGGGAGTCGTATTTTTCAGCCGTTGCGGTGTAGGTAAGGATGTAGACCTCGTTTGATCTTATCGTCACGACCTGCATGAACTTGTACTCGGTGCCGGACATACTGGCAGTGTAGATATACTGCTTTGCCGGAGAGCCGCCGAGCGTGCAGTCGGCCGTGTCGACATACTCCATATCGGGGAGGATGAGCTTGAGATCGGCCTCGTTGAGCTCCCAGTAGGCGTCGACGCTGTTTATCGAGGTGTCGTCGAGCTCAAAGGCGGTGATCGAGACGTTGGACGGGTCGCGGCCGTCAAAATAAGCGCTGGTCATGCCGGTGGAGACGTCGGTGATCCATTCGTCCGGGACGTAGAAATGGTAGTTTAGCGCTTCGTCGGAGATTTCCTTGTAGCCCATCGGAGCCTCGGACGAATCCCCGCCGCAGGAGACGATGAATGTCGTCAGCGCGATGAGCATCGCCGGAATAAGCGTTTTTTTCATGTTTATCTGTCCTTTCAAAAGCATAGCTCCAGCCCGCGCGGGCTGAAAATCCTTATAAAAAATATTATATCACTCAATATGCCGCAATTTCAACGTCAATATTGTAAACAAAAAAAGCGCTTCTTTCAAAAAGAGGCGCATGGAGACCTAAAAAAGCGCGACCGGGTCTGTAAGCCGGGTTCTGTCGCGGACGATCATCTATCTTAGGCGCGCCGTCGCCGACGCGCTCAGCGGGCAGAGCCGCTTGCCGCAATCAATGGGATCTGCCGGGCAGACAGCCGCGCCAAAGCGCGGATCCCATAGGCGTTGCTTCGGATAGGGTTTACAGCGGGCCTATGTTGCCATAAGCTCGGGTGAGCTCTTACCTCGCCTTTCCACCCTTACAGAACGATATGCTCTGCGGTATATCTCTGTTGCACTTTCCCGGAGGTCGCCCTCGGCGGACGTTATCCGTTATCCTGCCCTGTGAAGCCCGGACTTTCCTCACGGTAATACCTTTCGGCGTGATACCGCGCGATCGCCCGACCCGGTCGCGGAATAATTATATCACAAATAGGCTTTTCTGTCAAGTCAAAAGCGCAAAATATGAGCCGCCGATCGTCGCGTATTCACAAAATTCAGGGAAAATTATTGTGCAGAGAGACGAAATTACGCCGCGGAAAATTTTTCTCCCGTCCCGAGAGCGCAAAAAGCCCGGCGGTCTTTTTTTCATGTTTACAAATAATTTTCGTTTTTCCTCTTTACAACGACGGGAAAACGTGTTATTATATTATCGTGGCGTTTTTATGCGTATTACATATCGTCCGCCACAAAACCCTCTGTCAAAATTTATTTATATATAGGAGGAAATTCCACCCATGGCAATCGAGAGAAAAAAGATATCCATGGACGGCAACACGGCTGCCGCACACGTTTCGTATGCGTTTACCGAAGTCGCCGCCATATATCCTATCACTCCTTCCAGCCCTATGGCGGAAGTGACCGACACCTGGTCCGCTTCCAACAAGAACATCTTCGGAGAGCCCGCTAAGAACATCTTCGGCGACAATGTAAAGGTCGTTGAAATGCAGTCCGAGGCAGGCGCTGCCGGCGCAGTCCACGGCTCGCTCGCAGCAGGCGCTCTCACCACCACCTACACCGCTTCTCAGGGTCTTCTCCTGATGATCCCGAATATGTACAAGATCGCCGGCGAGCTCCTGCCCTGCGTCATCCATGTATCGGCGCGCTGCGTAGCTTCCCACGCTCTCAACATCTTCGGCGACCACTCCGACGTGTATGCCTGCCGTCAGACCGGCTTCGCTATGCTCGCTGAGACCAACCCGCAGGAGATCATGGATCTCGGCGCGGTCGCTCACCTCTCCACCATCAAGGGCCGCGTTCCCTTCATCAACTTCTTCGACGGCTTCCGTACCTCCCACGAGATTCAGAAGATTGAGATCTGGGACTACGAGGACCTGAAGGACATGGTGGAC
>CACXED010000195.1 GCA_902766575.1 uncultured Ruminococcus sp.
CTCGTCGGGTATCTGCTCGAAATTTTCCTTGAGCAGATAGATATAGAACACCGACGTCACCGACGGCAGTATCAGTCCGGTAAAGGTGTTGCGCAGTCCGAGGTCGGTGATAGTCACGAAATTGGTTATCACGACCAGCTCGTTCGGTATCATCATCAGCGACAGGAACATCGTGAACGCGAGGTTCTTCCCCCTGAACTTGAGCCGTGAGAACGCGAACGCCGCCAGCGTGATGACAATTATCATCAGCGCGGTCGTTACGACCGTGAATATCACCGTATTCGTGAAATAGCGTCCGAGCGGCACGGTCGTGAAAGCGTCGGCGTAGTTCTGCAAAGTCGGCGAGAGCGTATAGAATTTCGGAATATACTCCGTGTTGTAGGACGAATAACTTTTTATCGACGTCAGCACCATCCAGTAGAACGGGAAAAGCACCATCAGCGCCCAGAAGGTCAGCAGAGTATAGATAACAATCTTGCTGATAATCCCGCGTATGCGCGAGCTTTTTCTGAGCTTATCATAGTTTTCTGAATTGTCGTTCATGGCTTCTCCTCCCTTTTAGTTTTTATTTGCTTTTCGGCTGACGAGCAGGTTCACGCAGGTGATGGTCAGCACCACAGCGAAAAGTATTATCGCCGCCGCCGAGGCATAGGACGGATATCCTCCGCTGTCGCCGTAGAGCATATCGTAGACATAGCCGACTATCGTGTTCATTCCGGCGACGTTCAGGTTAGTGCCGAACAGCGCTACCGCGTCGCTGTATGCCTTGAAAGCTCCGATGAAGCCGGTTATCACGAGGTAGAATATCATCGGCGAGATCATCGGCAGGGTAATCTTTGTGAAGATCCGGAATTTCGAGGTGCCGTCGACCCTCGCGGCGTTGTAGTAGTCGCGGTTGACCGACGCTAACGCGCTGGTCAGTATCAGGATCTTGAACGGCAGGACTATCCAGATCGTGTAGAAGCAGAGCACGAACATCTTCGCCCAGTACGGACCGTCGATGAAGTCTACAGAGCTGCCGCCGAAGAATCCGATGAGCAGATTCACCAGCCCCTCGGAATAGGGCGTTTTCTTGAACAGTATCATGAACACAAGTCCGACCGCCAGAGTGTTCGTCACGTAGGGCAGAAAATATATCGTCTGATAGAGCTCCCGCAGCTTCTTTATCGAGCTGAGCCCGAGCGAGATCAGCAGCGCGATTCCGGTCGAGAGCGGCACGGTGACTATGACGAGGATGAAGGTGTTCTTAAGCGCCTGCAGAAAATACGGATCGTGGAGCACATAGGAGTAGTTGTAAAGTCCCACGCCGAAAAAGGTCTGCGACGCCGAGTTGTAGCCCTCCTCGAACGAGTAAATGAACACGTCGATCAGCGGGTAGACCATGAAAACTCCGAGAAAGAGTATCGCCGGCAGCAGATAGAGCCAGCCCTTGAGCTTATGCTTATCCATTCAGACTTCCTCCGAACCGTATGCGCCCGCCGGACTTTTTGTCGAAGATAAAGACCTTGTGCGGTTTGAGATTAAACCTCACGTTCTCCGCGTCCGGGTCTATTCTGATGTCCGAGTTGATGATCGAGCGTATGACTTGATTCTGCGACGAGCCGTGCGTTGAGACGACGCTTACGTCCCGTCCCATGACCTCGACCCGGTCGAGCCTGCAGCCAAGCGCGCCGTTTTCGTCGGGAATGAAGCCCTCGGGACGGATCGCGGCGTCGACCTCGCAGTCGGGCGCACCGGGAACGTCGAGCACCGCTTCCCTGCCGATGAACAGCCGCCCGCTCTCGACTCTGCCGTCGAAAACATTGATCGGCGGCGTTCCGAGGAACTTCGCGACGAACAGGTTCGCCGGGTCGTCGTAGACCTCCTGCGGCTTTCCGATCTGCTGAACAACGCCCGATTTCATCAGGACTATCATGTCGGAGATGCTCATCGCCTCGTCCTGATCGTGGGTGACGAAGATAGTCGTCACGCCGGTCTCGCGCTGGATACGGCGTATCTCCTCGCGGGTCTGGAGCCTGAGCCGGGCGTCGAGGTTCGACAGCGGCTCGTCGAGCAGCAGCACTCTCGGGGTTTTGACGAGCGCGCGGGCTATCGCGACGCGCTGCTGCTGACCTCCCGAGAGTTCGCCCGGCTTTCTGTCCATCAGATTTTCGATCTGCACGAGCCTCGCAGCTTCAGCGGCGCGGTCGAGCATCGCCTGCTTTGAGAGCTTGTCCTTGCCTTTGAGGTTCTGCAGCGGGAAGATGATATTCTGCAGGACGGTCAGGTGCGGGTAGAGCGCGTAGTTCTGGAAAACCATTCCGACCCCGCGGTTCTCGGGCGGCAGATCGGTAACGTCGTCGTCGCCGAAGAAGATTTTGCCGCTCGTAGGCGTCAGCAGTCCGCAGATGAGATTCAGCGTCGTGCTTTTTCCGCAGCCCGACGGGCCGAGCAGTCCGATGAGCTTTCCGTCGGGTATCTCGAAGCTGAAATTATCGACCGCGACGACCTCTTTGCGGGAAGCCTTTCCCGAAGCCGGGAATTTTTTTGTCAGATCCTGTAATACGACTTTCATAGAATCCTCCTGTCAGTATTTTTATAACCATATTATAACACATTATTCTCTCCATTGCAACCGAAAAATGCGACAAAAAACGGCGTGTGAACGCCGTTTTTTGTTATTATCAATTATCTGTGCAGCATCTCGGCATAGGGGTCGGTATTGTTGGCAAACACCGGCTTTATGCGGATAGTGAAGCTGAATTCCTTTGCGGAGAGCTGGTACTTGGGGTCAAGTCCGGGGCCGCAGGAGTTCGAGCCGCTGCCTGACTGCGCGTAGTCGATGTTGAACACCGTCTCCTTCATCGGGACGAGCTCGTAGTCGTGCGCGGTCTTGGTGAGCTGCATCGGGCTGTAGTGCGAGGCGTTGAACGAGAAGTCCTTCCCTCCGGCGGTCGCGAGCAGTCCGTGTCCGGCAAGGCTCGAAACCATCGCCCACTTTGTGAAGCAGTGCGCGGAGTTCTCCTGCGGACGGACATAGGGCTCGAAGTTCTCGGTCGCGGTGGTCTTGAACTCGCCCATGTGAGACGCTAAATTCTTGTCCTGATAGCATTCGCCCGGGCCGAAACCGAACCAGCGGACATTCTCGCTCTGCTCGGGCATCGTCAGCTCGAGACCGAAGCGCGGCAGGAACGGCACGATATCCGAGACCTTGACGTCGTAGGTGACTCTGAGCTCGCCGGTAGCGAAGACCTTGTACTTCACATTTGCGCGGAGGATAATTCTTGCCGGAGCGGCGGCGAGAGCAATTTCGGATTCAATGACTGCCGACTTTCCGTCGGTCTTTGTGAGCTTCATCGAATAGCA
>CACXED010000196.1 GCA_902766575.1 uncultured Ruminococcus sp.
CTCACGCCTGAATACAAATCTCAGCTCACCGACATGATGGACGAGTGGACGGCTTCGGGCGAGAAGATAGTCCCTTATGCGATATCCAAGCACGACTTCCGCGATTTTGACGGCTATCTGTCGGGGCTCGAGATAAAGGCCGGCGACCCGGCGGTAAGCTCCGGTCGGCTCGTACCCGATTCGACCTTTTTCTGCCTTGACGAGGAGCGGAACATCTTCGTCGGCGCGGTGAATATCCGGCATTACCTGAATGAGGGACTGCTGAAAACCGGCGGTCACATCGGCGACGGCGTTCGTCCCTCCGAAAGGCGCAAGGGCGTCGCAACGGCGATGATAGGTCTCGCGCTCGATGAGTGCAGAAAGCTCGGGATCGACCGGGTGCTGATGACCTGCGACGACAACAACACCGGTTCGGCGAAATCCATCGAAAACAACGGCGGAATACTCGAAAATAAGCTCGAGAGCGAAGGAGCTCTCGTCCGCCGATACTGGATCGACCTATAGTCGGTCAGTAAACGAACGCCGACGAGCGGACGCTCGGACGGCGGTCTGCCAGTATTTTAATTTAATCAAAATTCCAGGAGGGATCGCCTATGGTTACTTACTGCGGGAAAAGCTGCGAAAGCTGCACAAAGCGCGAGGAATACAATTGCCCGGGCTGCTTTGACATATGCTCGGTGGACGGCGGCTGCAAAATCGCCGAATGCTGCAGAGATAAGGGTCACGACTGCTGTCAGACCTGCACTCAGAACGAATACTGCGGCTTGTATCAGTCGCGCGGTTCTATGGTGCGCGAGCGTGCGGAGCGCCGGAAATCTGCCGAGGAAAAAGCCGCGCGGCTCTATGAGATCTGGAAGGTCATGAAAAAGCATCTCCTGCCGCTGTTCTGTATTGCGGTCGCGGTCAGAGTCACGGGCGCGGCTTCGGATCTGCTCGCGATGACCCAGCCGGTGATCGGAGCGGTTCTCCGCGCGGTTCTGCTCGCGGCAGAGCTTATATACGCCTTTCTGCTCTACCGTATGAGCCCCGCCGAAAATCGCTATCTTAAAGCGGCAAAGTTTCTGTGTCCCGCGGCGATTCTTGGCTTCGCGTCGGGAATAATGTCGTTATTCGCCGGAAATATGGAGACGCTGAGATTTTTCGTATCGCTTCCGGCGGCGGTATTGAGCCTTATCGCGGTCTATCAGGAGTACGGAGCCCATTCGGAGGTTCTGTCCGACTTTGACGACGAGCTGTCCGAAAAATGGGACAGACTCCGGAAATGGTATATCGGACTGACGGTCGGATCGGTTCTCATGCCGTTAGCTGCGCTGTTCGGCGCCCTCGGCGTGCTGATTATCCTCGCCTATTTTATCGCGTATATCAGCGTATCGGTGCTTTCGCTCGTATTCCTCTGGCGGACGGTGACGGTATTCAACGATATTGAGTATGAATAATAAATTTGAATAAATATACAGGAGATATAAAAATGAGTCAGATCAAAGACATTTCGCTCGCAAAGAGCGGTCACGACAAAATCAACTGGGTAAAGAGCTATATGCCCGTCCTGAATAAGATCAACGAGGAATTTACCTGCACCAAGCCCTTTGCCGGAAAGAAGATCTCGATGTCGATTCACCTCGAGGCAAAGACGGCTTACCTCGCGATAACCCTCGCGGCGGGCGGAGCTGAGGTCTATGTGACCGGCTGCAATCCGCTCTCGACGCAGGACGACGTGGCGGCGGCGCTCGTCGACCTCGGCTTTGAGGTCAACGCCTGGCGCGGAGTCACCGACGCGGAGTACGAGCAGCATCTCAAAAAGACCCTCTCGCTCTGCCCCGACGTGATGATCGACGACGGCGGAGACCTCACTCACCTGCTCCACGGCGAGTGCCGCGAGTACGGCAAAAACCTCATCGGCGGCTGCGAGGAGACCACCACCGGCATTCACCGTCTGTTCGCGCGTCAGGCTGCCGGACTTCTCGACTACACGATGATCGACGTAAACGACGCCGACTGCAAGCACCTCTTTGACAACCGCTACGGCACCGGACAGTCGACCCTCGACGGCATCATGAACTCGACGAACCTGATCATCGCCGGAAAGACTGTCGTCGTCTCGGGCTACGGCTGGTGCGGAAAGGGCGTATCCATGCGCGCAAAGGGCATGGGAGCTAACGTCATAGTCACCGAGATCGACCCCGTCAAGGGCATCGAGGCGGTCATGGACGGCTTCAGAGTAATGTCTATGGACGAGGCGTGCAAGTACGGTGACCTCTTCATCACCGTGACCGGCTGCAAAGACGTAATCCGCGCCGAGCATTTCGACAAGATGAAGGACGGCGTCCTGCTCGCGAACAGCGGACATTTCGACGTCGAGATCGACAAGGTCGCGCTTAAGTCGAAGGCAACCGAGGTCTGGGAGCGCAAGCCGAACATCACCGGCTACAGAATGCCCGACGGACGCATCCTCAACCTGATGGCTGAGGGCAG
>CACXED010000197.1 GCA_902766575.1 uncultured Ruminococcus sp.
AGAGCCGCTTGCCGCAAGTGAAACATTGACATTTATTATACTGAATATCGCGATGAAAATCGTAAGTATCATCACGACATTGCCGTATATCGAGCGTTCAAGTGCTTCGAGATTCTTCTGCTTTTTTTCGAACTGCTTCATTTGCTCGGAATACTGCATATTGTATCCGGCGAGATTCTTAAACGATTCCTCGTTCTGAAACGTGCCGGAGTAGGGATTTTCCGGCGCCCTGTCGAGCTGTTCAAAGGTCAGCATTACATATTTCGCGCCGGATTTCAGCTCGATTGTCTTGTCGGAGATGTTTGTGAGACGGACAAAAATATTCGTGGTATGTCCCGGCTGATAGAGCGGAGCTTCCGATGTTATTCCCATGCGGATACGCGAATTTTTCGTGTGAATCTGACCGCAGGTGAAATTATCGAAAGCGATTCTTTCAACCGACATCATGAATACAGTTTCTCCGGGCTTAAGCTCATATTCGGATTCCGCTTTATTGTCAACGATAAACCCCGAGGCGCGCAGGTCATAGCCGATATTTGTAACGCAGTCGTCGTCGCCGTTATAAATCGCGGTCTGCCCGACAGCGTCAACGCCTGTTTTTCTGCCGTTTTCAACGAAAACCTTTATGTCATTGTCAGTAAGAATCATTTCAATTATCTTCTTTCATGTGTATATGAGTATTATACCACACAGAACCGAAAAAATCAAGAATGAAAATGTAAAATTACTGCATTGTCATCAGTTATTTTCCCCCGCCTATAGTCCGCATCGAATTGAGTATCGCAATCACGCTGACGCCGACGTCGGCAAAGACCGCGAGCCACATATTCGCATGACCTAACAGTCCGAGCAGAAGTATCACCGCCTTGACTCCGAGGGCGAACACCACGTTTTCCCTCGAGATGAGCACGACCTTCCGCGCGAGCTTCACCGCTTCGGCGAGCTTTGCCGGATCGTCGTCCATCAGCACCACGTCGGCAGCTTCGATCGCAGCGTCCGAGCCTATGCCGCCCATCGCGATGCCGATATCGGCTCTCGACAGCACCGGAGCATCGTTCAGACCGTCTCCGACGAACGCCAGCGTGCTTTCCTCCGGCTTGTCGGCGAGCAGCTTCTCAAGCTCCTCGACCTTTCCGTCGGGCAGCAGCTCCGCGCTGTAGGAATCGAGCCCTATCTCCTTTGCAACCGCGTCGGCGACCGACTTTGAGTCTCCGGTGAGCATTACCGTCCGCCCGATTCCGAGCTTCTTCAGCTCCGCGACCGCTGTCTTTGAAGTCGGCTTGATCTCGTCGGCGATGACGATGCAGCCGAGATAGCGGCTCTCGGTTTTCTCGCCGCCGTGCTGACCCTTGGTCGCCGCGACGTGGACGACGGTTCCCGCCGTATGCGGAGTCTCGCACTCGATGCCGAGCGTCTTCATCAGCCGACGCGAGCCGACTCCGACCGTCTCCCCGCCGATGTAGCAGGTCACGCCGTTTCCGGCGACCTCAGTGACGTACTTCACTCCGGTGTCTGAGGGCTCGATGCCGCGCTCCCGGCAGGCGTCGATTATCGAACGCGCGATGGGATGCGAGCTCGACATCTCAGCCATAGCGGCTATCGTGAGGAGCTGCTTCTCACTGATCCCGTTCGGTCTCACCTCGGTCACACAGAAGCTGCCCTTGGTCAGCGTTCCGGTCTTGTCAAATACAACGGTGCCGAGATTCGACAGCGCTTCGAGATAATTTCCGCCCTTGACGAGGATTCCCTTTCGCGAAGCTCCGCCGATCCCGCCGAAGAACGCCAGCGGCACGCTTATCACCAGCGCGCAGGGACAGGAGATGACGAGGAAGGTCAGCCCCTGAAAGATCCAGTGCCTGAAGCTCCCGAGCCCCAGCAGCGGCGGCAGCACCGAGATCACCAGCGCAGCCGCGACTACCGCGGGCGTATAGACATGAGCGAATTTTGTGATGAAGTTCTCGCTTTTCGATTTGCGCGAGCCGGCGTTCTCGACGAGGTCGAGTATCTTTGCAACCGTCGATTCGCCATAGGGCTTGTCCACGACGGCTTTGACGACGCCCTCGCGGTTCACGCAGCCCGAGAGCAGCGTGTCTCCGACCGAAGCGGCTCTCGGCAGGCTCTCGCCGGTCAGCGCCGAGGTGTCGAGCGAGGTCGTGCCTTCGATTATATGGCAGTCGAGCGGGATCCTCTCGCCGGGAAGTATTTTGATGATATCTCCGACCTCGACCTCCTCCGGGTCGACCTTAGTGCCGTCCTCAAGCAGCGCGTAGTCGGAGCGCAGCTCGACGAGACTGCTTATCGACTCGCGGGAGTGAGAGACCGCGCAGCTCTGGAAGAACTCGCCGACCTGATAGAACAGCATGACCGCGACGCCCTCCGAGAGATCTCCGAGCGCAAAGGCTCCGAGCGTCGCTATAGCCATCAGGAAATTTTCGTCGAGCAGTTCGCCGTGGATGATGCCTTTCACCGCTCTGACGAGCACCTCGAGCCCCACAAGGATATAAGCTCCCGCAAAGCAGGCGGCGCTGACCACGGCAAAGATCTTCCCCTCAAAGGCGCGTCCGATTATCAGTCCGGCAAAGAAAAGTACCGCCGCCGCGATTATTTTATATAAGGATTTTTTTTGCTTTTTTGAAAGTTTCAT